>NZ_JBKBVU010000266.1:0-3308 GCF_046289365.1 Caldimonas sp.
TCTCTCCTCCGCCCCCGACGGCCCACGCCCCCACGTCGCGATGATCCGCCAGGCCGGCGAGCGCGCCGCCGCCCTCACCCACCGGCTGCTGGCCTTCGCCCGCAAGCAGCCGCTCGATCCGCGCCAGACCCAGATCAACGAACTGCTGGCCGACTTCGAGCCGCTGCTGCGGCGCACCCTGGGCGAGCACATCGACATCGAATTCGTCCGCGGCAGCGGGCTGTGGAAGGCCCTGGTCGACCCCAACGAACTGCAAAACGCCATCCTCAATCTCGCGATCAACGCCCGCGATGCCATGCCCGACGGCGGCCGGCTCACCATCGAGACGGCCAACATGTCCGTCGCGCGCGACTATGCCGAGATCCACGGCATCCAGCCCGGCCAGTACGTGCTCGTGGCCGTCTCCGACACCGGGCCGGGCATGCCGCCGGAGGTGGTGGCACGCGCCTTCGACCCCTTCTTCACCACCAAGCCCGCCAGCCAGGGCTCGGGCCTGGGGCTGTCGATGGTCTACGGATTCGCGCGCCAGTCCGGCGGCCATGTGAAGATCTACAGCGAGCCCGGCCACGGCACCACGGTCAAGCTCTACCTGCCGCGCGCCGATGCCGCCACCGAGGCCGACTACCGGCGCGTGGAACGCGCCCCGCTGGCCCCGGGCCACGAGCATGTGCTGCTGGTGGAGGACGACGACCTCGTGCGCCTGGTCACCGTGGCCAGCCTGGAAAAACTCGGTTATCGGGCCACCGTGTGCAGCAGCGGCCGCGAAGCGATCGAGCAGTTGCGCCACGGCCCGCACTTCGACCTGCTGCTCACCGATGTGGTGCTGGCCGGCGGCATCTCGGGCAAGGAGGTGGCAGCGGTCGCCGCCCAATTGCGCCCCGGCCTGAAAGTGCTGTACATGTCGGGCTACACCGAGAATGCCATCGTGCACCACGGCCGGCTCGACCCCGGCGTGCACCTGCTGAGCAAGCCTTTCCGCATCGACGAGCTCGGCCGCAAGCTGCGCGAGGTGCTCGACGGCTGATCAATGCCGGTCGCTGCGCGCGATCTCCAGCAGGTGCGCCACCTCTTCGGCGTGGTGGCGCAAGTTGTAGGCATGCCAGCGACCGATCGCCCACATCGTGCCGGCCACCACCAGGCCGAAGGCCGTGATCGCGCCAAACGCCGACAGGCCCAGCTTGGTCATCACGGTGTAGAAAGCCCCCAGGCCCAGGATGCAGGCCTGCTCATTGAAGTTCTGCACCGCGATCGAGCGGCCCGCGCCCATCAGGTTGTGGCCGCGGTGCTGCAGCAGCGCGTTCATCGGCACCACCAGAAAGCCGCCCAGCCCGCCCAGCAGGATCAGGAAGGGCGCGGCCACCCAGACGTTGTCGATGAAGTTCATGCCGATCACCAGCACCCCCATCGCGATGCCCAGCGGGATGACCCGCGTGGCCCCGTCCAGGCGCATGTAGACCGAGGCCACCACCGCCCCCACCGCCGTGCCCACCGCCACCACCCCCACCAGCGAGGAGGCCTGCGTCGTGGTGTAGCCCAGCGCCGCGGCCGCCCAGGCCAGCACGATATAGCGCAGGTTGCCCGAGACGCCCCAGAACAGCGTGGTCGTGGACAGCGAGATCTGCCCCAGCCGGTCGCGCCACAGCCGCCGGTTGCAAGTGCGGAAGTCGCGCAGCATCTCCAGCGGCGAGGCCGGCAAGGGCTGCAGCGTGGCGCTGGTGCGTGGGATGAAAAGATTGAACACCGCCGCCACCACATAGAGCCAGATGATCGCGGCAATGGCCGCATCCGGCGCGTTGGCGATGCCGGTGTCGATTGCGGGCAGCAGGTCGATGGACAGCAGCCAGTTCCCCAGCACCGGCCCGACGAGCTGGCCGCCCAGCAACACCCCCAGGATGATGGAGGCGATCGTCAGCCCCTCGATCCAGCCATTGGCCTTGACCAGCTGCGAGGGCGGCAGCAGCTCGGTGAGGATGCCGTACTTGGCCGGTGAATAGGCCGCCGCCCCCAAGCCCACGATGGCATAGGCCACCAGCGGATGGGTGCCGAACAGCATCAGCAGGCAGCCCGCCACCTTGATGCTGTTGGAGACGAACATCACCTTGCCCTTGGGCAAAAAGTCCGCAAACGCCCCCACGAAAGGCGCCAGCACCACGTAGAACAGCGCGAACATCGGCACCAGGGCCGCGCGCTGCCATTCACCGGTGCCCGACAAGCGCAGCAGTTCCACCGCCGCGACGAACAAGGCGTTGTCGGCCAGCGAGCTGAAGAACTGCGCCGACATGATGGTGTAGAAGCCTTTTTTCATTCGCTGGGCTCGCTGGGCGCCGGCTTCCGGGCTGCGTGAAATCCTTGAGACTGCGGGGGCAACGGGCACTTCCTCGGGGCCGGAAGCGCCCGGGTTTATAGCATGCGGTGGCGGCCCTGCCGTGACCGGAAAACCCGTGAAAGCTTCGTCCGCAACGCTCCAGCATCGCATCCGATGCGGCGGGGCCGCTGGCAGAATCGACCGGTCCTCCCCCCCCCCCCCGGAACCTGCGGCCATGCCCCGTCCCATCGAAGCCCTGATCCACCCCGACGCCCTTGCACGCAACCTGCAGCGCGCCCGCGCCGCCGCGCCCGACGCCAAGGTCTGGGCCATCGTCAAGGCCAACGCCTACGGCCACGGCATCGAGCGCGCCTACGCCGGCCTGCAGGGTGCCGACGGCTTTGCCCTGCTCGACATCGCCGAGGCCGAGCGCGTGCGGGCCCTGGGCTGGCGCGGCCCGATCCTGCTGCTGGAAGGCTGCTTCGAGGCCCGCGACCTGGAAGCCTGCTCGCGCCTGAATCTGTGGCACGTGGTGCACACCGAGCAGCAGATCGACTGGCTGGCCACCCACAAGACCACCTGGCCGCACCGCGTCTTCCTCAAGTTCAATTCCGGCATGAACCGGCTGGGCTTCCAGCGCGACGCGTTGCGCACCGCCTGGCTGCGCCTGAGCGGCCTCACTCAGGTGGACGAGATCTCGCTGATGACCCATTTCGCCGACGCCGACAGCGACCGCGGCATCGCCCAGCAGGTGGCCGCCTTCCAGGCCGCCACCGCCGACCTGCCGGGCGAGCGCTCGCTGTGCAACAGTGCTGCCACCCTGCGCCATGCCGGCGCGCATCCCGAGGTGCGCGCCGACTGGGTGCGCCCGGGCATCATGGTCTACGGCTCGTCCCCCGATTTCCCCGCCCACACCGCCCGCCACTGGGGCCTGCTGCCCACCATGACCCTGAGGTCCCGCCTGATCGCCACCCAGTCACTCGAGGCCGGCGACACCGTCGGC
>NZ_JBKBVU010000044.1:0-20284 GCF_046289365.1 Caldimonas sp.
CGCCATGCGCGCGCGCAGGCGCTGCTGGACAGCTTGGGCCTGGCCGAGCGGGCGCATCACCGGCCGAGCCAGCTCTCGGGCGGGCAGCAGCAGCGCGTGTCGATCGCCCGCGCGCTGATGAACGGCGGGCGCATCCTGCTGGCCGACGAACCCACCGGCGCGCTGGACAGCAAGACCGGCGAGGAGGTGATGCGGCTGCTGACCGATTTGTGGCGGCGCGGGCACACGGTCATCGTGATCACCCACGAACGGGAGGTGGCCGACCATGCCCGGCGCATCATCGAGATCAAGGACGGGCGCATCGTTGCCGACCGGGCACAACCTGGGCCGGCGGGGCACGCCGGCGTCGCCGTCCCGGCCCCGCCGACGCCGCCCGGCCATGAGGGCACGCTCGCAGCCGAGATCGTCGAGGCCGCGAAGATGGCGTGGCGCTCGCTGCGCAGCAACGTCTTCCGCTCGGTGCTCACGCTGCTGGGCATCGTGATCGGCGTGGCCTCGGTGATCGCGATGATGGCCATCGGCGACGGTGCCAAGCAGCAGGTGCTCGAGCGGGTCAGCGCGATGGGCTCGAACCTGCTGCTGGTGCGTCCCGGCGCGCCCAATCAGCGCGGATCGGGGGGCATCACCACCTTGGTGAACGACGACGTGAGGGCCATCAACGACGAGGTGCCCAATGTGCTGGCGGCCATCCCCGAGCAGAACACCTCGGTGACGGTGCGCTTTGGCCACCAGGACTTCCAGACCTATGCCAATGGCACCTCGCACCTGTTCCCGCTGGCGCGCCAGTGGCCGGTGGAGCGTGGCGTCTTCTTCAGCGAGGCCGATGCGCGCGACTACGCCGCCGTGGCCGTGCTCGGGCAGACGGTGGTGCGTGCGCTGTTTCCCGAGGGCGAGGACCCGCTGGGCCAGCACGTGCTGGTCAACAACCTCGTCTTTCAGGTGATCGGCGTGATGGCCGAGCGCGGAGCCTCGCCCTCGGGCTGGGACCTCGACGACGTCATCTTCATCCCCTTCGAGACCAGCAGCCTGCGCGTGTCGGGGCAGCGCCATTTGCGCAACGTGACGGTGGCGGTGCAAGACGTCAGCCGCATCGATCAGACGCAGCAGGACGTGGAGCTGCTGCTGCTGGAGCGCCACGGCGTGGTGGACTATCAGATCCGCAACATGGCCTCGGTCATCGAGACCACCGAGCAGACGGCCAACACCATGACCTTGCTGCTGGGCTCGATCGCAGCCATCTCGCTGTTGGTGGGCGGCATCGGCGTGATGAACATCATGCTGGTGTCGGTGACCGAGCGCACGCGCGAGATCGGCATCCGCATGGCCACCGGCGCGCGTGAGCGCAACATCATGCAGCAGTTCCTCATCGAGGCCCTGGTGGTCACGGCCCTGGGCGGCGCGGTGGGGGTGGCCCTGGGCCTGGGGGTGGCGGCCTTGTTGGGGGCCCTGGGCGTGGCGGTGCAGGTGGCGGCCCTGCCGGTGCTGCTGGCCTTCGGTTGCGCTTTTGCCACCGGGCTGGTGTTTGGATTTCTGCCGGCGCGCAAGGCCGCGCGCCTGGACCCGGTGGTGGCCTTGGCGGCCCAATGACATGCGTGTTCGTTCGTTTTCTTTGCGTATCGTGGCGGCGGCACTCGGTGGCGTCCTGGGGCTGGCCGGTTGTGCGGGCCCTGCGCCTGCGCCGCGCGCCGAGCTGGCCATGCCTGCGGCCTGGGGCCTGCCCGTGCAGACCTCGGTGGCTGCCGATGGCACCTGGTGGCGCCACTTCGGCGCCCCGTTGCTGCCCGAGCTGATCGAGCAAGCCCTGGCAGCCAATCCCGACCTTGCCCAGACGGCCGAGCGGGTGGTGCAAGCCGAACTCCAGTTGCGCAGCGTCGGCGCCTCGCTGTGGCCGACGCTGGGCGTCACGGCGGGCAGCTCGGCGCGGCACAGCGACGGGGGCTCGGGGCCCTCGGCGCGCAGCGAGTCCACCAGCGCTGCGCTGACGGTGAGTTACGAAGTGGATCTGTGGGGCCGGCTGGCCGCGCAGCAGCGCAGCGCGCAGGCCGCCCTCCAGGCCAGCCGCTTCGATCTGGACAGCGCCCGCCTGAGCCTGGCCGCCGCCGTGGCGCAGACCTGGTTCCAGTCCTTGGCCCTGCGCGTGCGCGTGGACATCGCCCGTGACAACCTCGCGTTGGCCGAGCGCTTGTTGTCCATCGTCGAGGTGCGCTACCGCAACGGTGCGGCCTCGGCGGTGGATCTCAGCCGCCAGCGCACCACGGTGCTGAGTCAGCGCGCCGCGCTGCTGCCCTTGCAGGAGCAGTTGCGCCAAACCGAAGGAGCGCTGGCCTTGCTGCTGGGGCGCGCACCGCAGGGCTTCGAGGCGCCGCCGGCGAGCTTCGCAGCCTTGCCCATTCCCGAGGTGGCGCCGGGGCTGCCCTCCGAGCTGCTGCGGCGCCGGCCCGACCTGGCTGCCGCCGAGGCCCGGCTGGCAGCAGCGGCGGCCGATGTGCAAGCCGCACGGGCCGCCTTGCTGCCCTCGTTCGAGCTTTCGGGATCGGCGGGCCTGGCCTCGATGGCCTTGCTGTCCCTGAGCAACCCGGTGGGCACGGCGACGCTGGCGGCCTCGCTCGCCCAAAGTCTGTTCGACGGCGGGCGCCGCCAAGCGCAGGTGGCGCTGAGCGAATCGCAACGCCGCGCGCTGGTGGAGAGCTACCGCGCGGCGGTGCTGGCGGCGTTGCAGGAGGTGGAGTTGGCGCTCACCCAGGCGGCGCGCTATCACGACCAGGAAGCCACCCAGCAACGCATTCTGGAGGAGGCCCAGCGGACGCTGCAATTGGCCGAACGCCGGTATCGGGAGGGCGTGGACGATCTGGCCACTTTGCTGGATGCCCAGCGCACCTTGTTTGCCGCGCAAGACAACCTCGTCCAGACCCGTCTGGCGCGTTTGACGACCGCCGTGGCTTTGTACAAGGCCCTGGGCGGGGGCTGGCAGGCCGACACGGCAGCCACGCCGGGCTGACTCATTCGGCCACGGACACCCGCCCGCGCCCGGCCTGTTTGGCCCGGTACAGCTGCGCATCGGCCCGCGCGACGAGCTGCTCGAGCGTCTGGGCTTGCGTGGGCCACAGGGCCAGGCCGGCGCTGGCGCCGATGTGCAGCACCCGCTCGCCCACGCGGAAAGGCTGGTGCGCGGCCTCCAAGAGTTTGTCGGCCACGACGCGCGAGTCGTGCGCCGTCTGCACCCCGGGCAGCAGCACGGCGAACTCGTCGCCACCGATGCGTGCGACGCTGTCGTGTGCACGCAGGCGGCGTTGCAGGCGCTGGGCGAACAGGCGCAACACCTCATCGCCCACCGGGTGGCCGTGGGTGTCGTTCACCGGCTTGAAGTGATCCAGGTCCAGATAGACGAGGGCGAATCCGGGGGCGGCGCTGTCCTGCGCGGTCAAGGCGCGCAAACGGGCCTCGAAGCCGGCGCGGTTGAGCAAGCCGGTCAAGGGGTCGATTTCGGCCAGGCTCTTCCAGTGCTCGGCCTCGGCTTTGTGGGTGGTCACGTCATGGGCGAACTCGACGAAGCCGTCCACACTGCCGTCGTCCAGCCGCAAGGGCACACAACTGACCCGCAGGCACCGCCGCTCGCGTTGCACGAGATGCTCACGCTCGAACTGCACTTCCTCGCCGGCCAGGGCCTGCTGCCACCACGCACGGCTGGCATTGGCGTGCTGTAGGCCAAGCACCTCATCCAAGGACTGTCCGAGCAGCTCGCTTTCGCTGCGTTGCAGCCACAGCGCATAGGCCCGGTTGACGTAGCGCACCCGCTCATCGGCGCCAACCACGGCCACCAAGGTGGGCAAGCGATCGGCCACCGAGCGCAGCATGGCGGCTTGCCGCTGCGCTTGCCGTTGCATGGCGGCTTGATCCGTGATGTCGCGCATCACCCCCGAGAAGTGGGTGATGCGGCCGGCGTCGTCGCGATGGGCGATCACGAGATGGCTGACGCGCCGCTCATGCCCCTGGGCATCGTAAAAGCCGGTTTCCCCCACCCAGTGGCCCTGTTCGAGCACCGCCGGCACGATCTCCTGCCGGAACTGCTCGTTGGTCTGCGCAGTGTTGAAGTCGCTGTACACATGGTTGTGCACCGGCTGATCGGGCGCCAGACCCAACACGCGGCGGGCGGCCGGGTTCAAATAGAGCAGACGCCCGCGTACGTCGGTTTGGATGATGTAGTCCGTCGAGGCTTCGAACAGCGTGGCCCGCTCGCGCTCACGGCTGCGCAGCTCGTTCAACAGCGCTTGAAAGTCGCGGGCCAGATCGCCGCGTTCGTCGCGACTGCGCGTATCGATCGCCACGTTGGCCTGCGGGTCGCGCCGCAAGATGTGGATGGCGCGGTGCAGGCCGGCCAGGGGTTGCAGCATCCAGCGCATCACGGCCCACACGAACGCCGCCGCGGCCAGGGCATACAGCGCCAAATCCGACGCCAGGGCGCGCTGGGCCTGGATCACCGGCGCGCGCACTTCCCAGCCGGGCAGCACCACGCGCAACTCCCAATCGGCCAGGGCCACGATCTTGCGGGTGACCACGGCGTGCGCGTCGCCCGGTGCAGGTGTTTGAGCGGGTCGCAGGATGCGCGAAGGGTCCGGGTGGATCACGTAGACCGGCTCGGGTCCACGGGTGACGATTTCGAAGTGGCCGGTGCGCCCCACGGGGGCCTGCGACATCAGCCCCAGCAGGTTGGGGCGCAGCAGGCGCAAGCCTCCCACCAGCACGGCTTGCAGACGGCCTTGCGCATCGGTCACCGGCACGGCCAGCAGGATCGCCGGACCCGCCCCGGTGCGCGCCTCGATCGGCTCGGACACCAGGCTGCGCGCTTGCGAGCGCATGCGCTGGAAATACTCCCGATCGGCCACGTTGATGTGCCGGCCCGGCGGCAGCGGGGGCTCGTTGGCCACCAGGTTGCCGTCCAAATCCACGAGGGCCAGGCCGTCGAACAGCGCCTTCAGCGGCGAGGGTCGCGACAAAAAGGCTTGCCGGGCGGCGGCATCGCGCAAGGTGGCCGCGTCCAGTTGGGCGGCCTGCGCCTCCAGCACAGTCATGTAGGTGTGCAGTTTGTCGCCCAGGTGGTCGGCCATGGACTCGGCCAAAGCGTCTTGCTGCTCGTCGAGCACCTCACGGAAATCGCGCGCCAGCCGCGAATCCTGCGTCCAGGCCACCACGGCAGCCAAGACCATGATGGCTGCCGCGGCAATCAACGAGACCTTGAGTTTGAGAGACAGTTTCACGGCTGGCATTGTGCCGCCGGACGGTGCGGGCCGCTGCTGGACAATGCGGGGTCATTCGGCCCCAAATCTGCGTCCGAGCGGTCCCGGGGCGATGCCGGCCAGCCGCAGCGGGCCGCTGGGCACGACGCAACACGACAGCACACAGCCTTCGGGCAGCGCCGCCTCGGGCGCCAGCACCTGCCGCACCGTTCCTTCGAGCACCCGCACCGCGCAACGAGCGCAACTGCCGTTGCGGCAGTCGTGGTCCACGGTGACGCCTTGCTCCAGCAAGGCGGCCAGCAGGCTGGGCTGGCCGCTGAAATGCAAGGCTTGCGAATGGCCGACCCAGCGCATGGTGTAGCTCGCGCGGTCCGGGTTGGTTGGCGCGGCGAAGGCCTCGACGTGAATGTCCGCCTCGGGCAGGCCTGCATCGAGCAGCTGGGTGCGCAGGCTGTCCATCATCGGGGCCGATGCGCACATCCATACGGCGCCGGGGCGGCCGCTTTGACTCCAGGCCAGCAGCCGCGCACCCGTCAGACGGCCGCGCTCGCCACGCCAGTCCTCGTGGCGGCCGGTGAACAAGGGCACGAAGCGCAAACGTTCGTGGTGGGCCGCCCAGGCTTCGAACTGCGCCCGGTAGTCCATCCACTCCCTCATGTCCCGTACCGACCAGATCAGCGTCAAAGGCACGGGGCCGCCGCGGCGCAGCCAGTCCTGGGTCAAGGCCCGCATCGGGGTGATGCCGATGCCCCCGGCCACGAGCACTTGTTCGCCTTGCAGCCGGGCCGGCCAGGTGAAATGCCCGGCCGGCGGCAGGGCCCACAAGACGGTGCCGGGATGGGCCTGCTCGTGCAAGCATGACGACACCCGACCGAGCGGTTCGCGCTTGATCGCCAGCTCATACACCCAGGCCAGGTGGCGCCAGCGCCAGCGCGGCAGGGCTGCGAGCGAATAGCGACGGCTTTGCATGCCCTGCGGCTGCGCGAGGTGCAGGGTGAGGTACTGGCCTGCACGTGCGCCACCAGGCCACCAGCGCCATCGGCCGCTGCGAGCGTGCAGCCAGAGTTGGAAGAACGGGCCATGGTCGGCGCGTGCGACCACGCGCCAAGGGCGTGGTTGCGCGGTGCTGCGCCGGCGCGCGTCGAGCCAGCGGCCGCGCAGGGCTTGCACCAGACCATGGGCGACGACGAGGGCCGCCCACAACAGCGCCAGGGCCGACAGGCCCAGCAGGCCATAGGCGAGCCCCATCGGAGCGGATTCAAACGATGTGCGGCTGCGCCGCGGGGCGAGGGCTCGCCTGCAATTGCGCCAGTTGCGCCACCTTGCGACGCTGGCCGCGCCACCACATCACCAGGCCCGTGACGGTGAGCAACACCATGGCCGCACCGACGAGGTCGATCCAGATCCATTCGTACTGCTTGCCGAAGAAGGCCTTGCCGGTGTGCAGATCCATCACGAGCTTGGACACGGTGATCGTGCGCTGCCCGCTGTCGGCCTGCATCGCCAGGATCGCGGCGAGCTGCTCGGTGGCCTGGACAGCGGGCTCCCAGGTCTGCCAATGGCGGCCTTCGTCCTGGCTGACCAGGACATCGGCCTCCTTGGGCACGGCCAGCAGGCCCTCAGGCGTGGCCGTCACCGACCAGAATTCGCCCTCCACAAGCCGCCGCGCTGTGATCTCGCCGGGCTCGACGCGCCACAACCCGTTCTTGGCCGCCACCAGCAGGGCCGAGCCCACGCCGTGCACCGCTCGCACCTCCGACGGCCCGACGATGGGCGTGGGCGCACCCTCGGGGCCGATGCGGTACAGACCCATCTTGCTGCCCAGCCACTGCGTGCCCTGTGCATCGCTCCATAGGGCCCGCACTTCGGTGTCGTTGCGATGCCATGACATGGGCTGTGACATCGGCGACCATGACGCTGGCACGTGCAGGGATTTCAGGCCGAGCGCTTTGTCGTGGGCGATGAACACGGCCGTCAAGCCCACGATGAGGATGGGCAGGGACAGGGCGATGCTCAGCCAGATGTGCCAGCCGCGGAACGATCCGAAACGTGTGGTCATGGCGGGTCCTTTCGTAGGGGTCAGAGGCGGGCCTCGAGGGTGACGAGCAGGCTGCGGCCGCCGGCTTCTTGCTCACGGGTGCGCGCCGTCAGACGGCCGGCACTGTCGTAGGTTTCCTTCTGTTTGGTCTTGCGTGCATCCAACAAATTGGCGCCGGACACACGCAGCGACCAGGTGCGGTCGATGTCCCAGTAGGCGAAGACGTCGAGCAGGCGCAACGCGGATTCGGTGTCACCACTGGTCTTGGCGATACGACCCTGGTAGTTGTAGCGCCAGCCCAGCAGCGTTTTCCATGCGGGGATGCGCCAGTCCATGCCGGTGTTGACCACGTAATGCGGCTGATCGGACAGCGGGGCCGAGCTGCCCGCTTTGCGCGAGAAAAAGCGCGTGTAGTTGCCCATCAGCGCCACGTGCCGCAGGCCCAGCGCGCGCAAGTCCAAGCGCCCGTCGAGCTCGATGGTGCGCACGATGCTCGTGCCCGCGACGTTGTAGGCGCGGTTGTAGTAGAAGCCGTCGCTTTCCGGCCGCGTTTCCTTGGCGATCATGTCGCGGATGTGGCGCTCGCCCAGGTTCAGCGCTGCAAAGCCGTTGCGGCCCTGGAAGTCGGTCTCCAGCCCCAGGTCCCAGCCGCGCGAGCGTTCGGGCTTCAGGTCGGGGTTGCCCACCACGTAGGGGCTGCTGAGCGAACCGTCGCCCGAGGTGATGACCGAACTCAGCTGGTCGAACTTCGGCGGCTTCAGGGTCTGGGCCGCGCCCGCCCGCAGGCGCCAGTGGGGCAGGAAGCTCCACCGCCAGGCGAGGCTGGGGTTCATCGCGAAGCTGTCGCCGTCGCGACGCACCCCCCCCTGATCGACCGAGCCGGCCTCCCGGCGCTCGGCACGAACCCCTCCTGCCAGCACATGGCCCGGTGCGAAAGCCCAGTCGTCACGCAAGAAGAGCACCTGGCGGGTTTCCTCGATGTCCCAGCTCTCGCTGATCTGCGCGGCGCCGTTCCTGAGCTTGTCGTCCATGCGCGTGTCGCGCTGCCATTCCAGGCCCAGGGCCAGGGCATGACCGGCCCAGCCAGTGTAGCGGCCGCCCAGGTGCAGCTTGCGGTTGCGCGCGCGCACGCGGGCGTCTTCGGTCTCGGTGCCGGTGAGCGTGCCGCTGCCGTCGAAGTTGTCCTTGAACTTGAGCTTGTCTTCCTCGGCGGCCTGCCACACCCAGCCGAGCTGGGTGGTCAGCGATTCGTTGACGCGCCGCTGCCACTGGCCGGCCAGCCGCTTGGCGGTGCGCGCCTTGTCCTCATCCTCGTCGGCGCTGCTGTCGCGCACGAAGCCGGTGCCGGCGGCTGGATCGCTGAAGCTGTAGTTGTCCGTGGCCCTGAGCTTGTTGCCTTCGTTGAGGTTGTAGAAGATCGACAGCGTGAAGGTGTCGTCGCCATCGGGCCGGTAGACCAGCCGGGGGCCAAGGCTGAACTCATGCACGCGGTTGTTCTCGCGTTCCATGCTCTCGCTCAGGCCGGTGCGGGCGCCCGTGGCTGCGTCGAAGGTCTCGACAATCTTGGGCTTGGTCTTGAGCTCGTGACGTCGTTGGACGTTGAGCGGCAGCACCAGGGCCAGGCCGTTGTCCCAGCTTCGCGCCATGTTGAGCTGCACAGTGCCCTGAGGAGCGCGATCCTCGTGACCGACATGCAGGCCGGCGCCGACCTTGACGGTGACCTCGGAGCCTTCGACGCGGCGCAGGATCACGTTGATCGTGCCGGCGATGCCGTCGGCGGGCAAGTCGGGCAGGGGGCTGCGATGGATCTCGATGCGATCGACCATGCTCATGGGCAACTGATCGACCTGCACCTGACGATCCTTGGTGGTGCCCATCCACGGCTCGCCATCGATGAGGATCTGGGTGTAGCCCTTGTCCATGCCACGCAGGCGGACGTCCTTGATGTTGCCGGCCGGGCCCGAGAAGCTCATGCCGGGCAGGCGGCGCAGGAAGTCGCCGAGCGTGAGATCGTTGGTCTTGTCGATCTCGTCGCGGCCCACCAGCACCACCGGGTTGGGCGCGGCGATGCGGGCCTGGATTTCGTCGCGGGCGCCGGTGACGATGATTTCCTCCAGGCTCTGGGCCTGAGCCGGGCCCAGCATGGCGAGCACGGCGGCAGCGGCCACCGGGCCGCGCAGGCAGGAACAAGCCTTCATTGCGACACCAGCACGGCAAAGTGAGGCTGGCCGGCGACGCTGCCGGATTCGATGCCGATGTAGCGTGTCTGCCCGGCGTGGGTGACCCGCCAGAACTTGCGCTCCAGCCGCTTGTCGGCCGTCTTGCCGATGAGGTTGCTCACGGCACCCAGCGGTGTCCCGGTTTCGTCCGAGGCCTGGCCGGCGGCATCGACCACCAGCATCGACGCGGTCGGGGCGCAGGCCACGACACGCTGGAACCGCAGGCCGTACAGGGCGGACGGGTCGGCCTTGCGCACTTCCTCGGGGCTGTCCTTCTGCACGGCGGCCGAAGGCAGCATCACGAAGTCATCCCCCAGCGCCGGCCCGCACACCATCAACACGGCGGCATGCACGGCCTGGTAGCAGGCTTCGCCCGGCGGCAGCGTGGCACGGCAATCGTGCCCGTCGCCGGGCCGATAGCTCCGCAGGAAAGACAGGGGCCGGGTGAGGTCGAAGTGGAAGACCTTGCCGATCTTGTCGGTCTTGAGGACCACGGTCTTGATCCACTGGCCCTGGGGGTCGATGTGGATGTCCACATCGTGTTCGTGGAACTTCACCTCGGGCTCGCCTTTGTCGTTGCGGCGGTTCTCGGTGAGCAGCTTGTAGTCGGCCACGGGCCAGCAAAAGCCGGTGGCGTCGGCACAGGGGCCGGGCAGCACCAGGGCGGCCACGTCGGCGCGCGCCTGGGCCAGGCTCAGCGCATTGACGGCCAGGCGCTGCTGCAATTGCTCCAGCACCGCGTCGTGCGGATCGCCGGCGGTGGCGGTAAAGGTGCCGGTGACGAGCGGGAAGTCGGCCAGCGGCGTGGTGTCCACGCCCAGGGCCCGCAGGTAGGGCAGCAAGGCGGTCTGGCCGGCAGCCAAGGTCGATGCGCTCAAGCGCTGGGCGGCCGGTCCCGCGCCGAACGACTCGAAGAAGGCGGCCGGATCGGCCTCGGCCACGCGGGCCAACAGCAAGTCGGTCAAGGGGGTGACGTTGACCCGCCCAAAGCTGGTCAGAGGCGAATACAGCGCTTCGGTCTGCGCGTGCCCGCCCACGGTGCCGCCGCGCACGCGCAGCACGCAAGGCGCGCGCTGGCTGCTGACCGTGACGCGAAAGACGCCTTGGGCGTCGGTGGTCGTGGTGAGTGCGGCGCCCGAGACGCAACGCACCTCGACCTCGGCCCCAGCCACCGGCAAGCCCACGGCGGCCACCCCCTGCACCGCCGCGGCGCGAGCCGGATCGCTGCTGTTCAGTGCCAGGGTGTCGCTGCCGCCGCCACAGGCGGCCAGCAGGCTCAGCGAAGCCAGCGCCGCAAGACAGGTTCCGGCACCAGGGGAAAAGGACCACATGATGGACAGGCTCCAGCGGGAGGGTCGTCGAGGCCAGGGCTGGCCCGCCGCGATCGACGCGTTCGGGGGACTCTGGCTGACGCATCGCCGGACGCAGGGAACCTGCGGCGACATGCGCTGGCTGGGGCGCCGGATATTATAAATGAGAATGAGTCGCAAACGCAACAACGATCAGGGCGCCAGCCTCAGCACTCCGACCACAACCTCAGCAGGTTGTGGTACGTCGCAGTGAGGCGGACGACTTCTCCATCGGCCGGCCCCAGACGTTCGCGCAGGCGCATCAAGGCCAGGTCCATCTTGAACAGCAGGTCGCGCAGGTGGGCATCGCGCACCAGGCTCTGGATGAAGAAGTAGCAGGCCAGCCGTTCGCCGCCTGTGACGGGCTGCACCTGGTGAACGGTGCCGGAGGGATAGATCACGAGACTGCCGGCCGCCCCCTTGAGCGTGCGCCAGCCTTGTGAGGCTTCGATGGTCAGTTCCCCGCCTTCATAGTCCTCGGGATCGCTCAGGAACAGCGTGGCCGACACGTCGGTGCGCAGCCAGCTCCCATCGGGCAATTCGCGCAGGGTGTTGTCCACATGCCAGCGGTAGGCGTTGCGCTCACCGACATAGCGGTTGAAGTTGGGGGGAATGATCTTGTTGGGCAGCGCAGCCGACACCAGCAGCGGATGCCGGTTGAGCGCGCGCATCACCACGCGCCGCAGTTCAGGCAGTGCCGGGTCCTCTTCGGGCAGTTGCAGGTTGTTCTTGGCCGCGAGCGCCTGGGCGCCGGCACTCAGGCCGGCTTGCCAGTCGCACTGGGCCAGGGTGGCGCGGATCCAGGCGAGTTCCTCGCGCGTGAGCACCTCGTCGAGCACCAGGAAATCAGTCATGGATCCGCCTCTTCGTGGATCAGAAGTCGTGACGTAGGGTCACAAGCAACTGGCGTGCACGCCCGGGAATGGCCTGGGCGCCGCCTTCGGCCAGCTCGGCAATGTACGCCTTGTCGAACGCATTGTTCAGGTTGACGCGCACCTGCGTGGCCCGGCTGAAGCGGTAGGCTGCGTAGAGGTCGGCCACCGTGTGACCGTGCACGCGCACTTTGTACACCGTGTCGGTGCCCACCGGATCGACGCCGCTGGTGAACGAGGAGCTGTGTCGCACACCCCCGCCCACGGTCCACGCGTTGGACAGGTCATAGGTGCTGAACAGCGTGAACGAGTGGCGCGGCGTGCCGCCAAGCTGCTGCGATGTCACATAGGCTTCGTTGGCTCCGGCGCCCGGGGCCGTCTTGATCCTGGAATCCAGGTAGGTGTAGCCCGCATAGAGCTGCCAGCGATTGGTCACATGGCCCGCCGCCAGGGCTTCGAATCCGTCGATCTGATAGCGGTTGTCCGGCAAGCCGGTCACACCCTGGCCCTGGCCCGGAAGGCGACCATTGGTGACGTCGGTGCGGAAGATGGCCGCACCGAGATCGAGTTCGCGGCCGACGCGCCACTTCACGCCGGCTTCGTACGAGCGCATCTTCTCGGGCGGCGTGTCGAATCCGATGCCCACGATGTTCTCGACGGGGTTGCCGCCGGCCAACTGAACGCTGTTGCGGTCGAAGTTGGCCGACATCACGTAGGCATTGCTCACCGACGCATACAGGGAAACGTCGGGGCGCAGCTTGTGCACAAGGCCGAAGGCATAACTCCAGGCGTCATCCTCGCGCTCGTGGGTGGTGTTCAGGGCTTCGTTGGCGCCGGTGAAGCCACGTCGTGTGGCCGTGGCCTTGACCTTGTCCCAGCGCACTGCCGTGAGCAGATCCCATCGAGGCGTGAGTGCCATGGTGTCGATCGCATAGGCTGCCATCTCGCGCGTCTTCAGCGTGTAGGTCGTGCCGTCATAGGCGGGAATGCCGTAGCGGCCGCCGCCGATTACCTGGTAGGGGCCCAGGCGAGGGTGCGTCGGATTGCGCAGCGAGGTGAGCGGGCCGCGGGTGTCCAGGCGGCGTTTGTTGGCGTACTGGTTGGTGGCGAACTCCGCACCGAGGACCATGTCGTGCTGGACGGCGCCGGTGAGGAAGCTGAAGGACACGTCGGTCTGGTTGTGGAAGCCCTCGTCGCGCTGGTCGCGCGGTTTGGTTTCGCCGCGTGCACAGGGGTTGGCCACCGTGCATTCGGTCACGAAGCCGTCGGTGGTGTTCGACCCGATGGCGCCGACGAACAGGCGCGGAGAGGACACCCAGCCGTCGTTGTGCACGCGCGAGACGCGCGTCTGGTTGCGCAGCACGACGCTGTTGTCGAAGCGGTGCTGCACGGCCAGGCCCAGTTCGTTCACATCCACCTGCTTGCGATCGTTGGGATGGCCGTAGTAGTTGCTGTAGTCGATCCCAGGCGCCACGCTGGTCTCGATGCCGCGCAGCGTGCCCAGCAGGTTGTTGCGATCGGTGGGCAGTCCGGCGTCCGGACGGTCATCGGCACGCAGGTGCAGGACCTCGGCGGTGACCTGGGTGGCCTGGCCCAGCCCCCAGGTGTAGGCGGCATGCAGGCCATAGCGCTGTTCCTCGGCCAGGTCGCGGCCGGGGATGTCGGCATCGTGCGCCATCAGGTTAAGGCGCACCGCGCTGTGCTCCGATACGGTCCGGTTGAGGTCGAGCTCCAGACGCTTCATGTCGTCCGTGCCCAGTGTCAGCTGTGCACGCCCCTTGTCTTCCAGCGACGGCTTCTTGGTGACGAAGTTGACAGTGCCGCCCGCCCCGCCGCGGCCGGTGAAGGCCGAATTCGGGCCCTTGGTGACTTCGAGCTGATCGACGTAGAAGGGATCGCGGAAATAGTTGCCCAGGCTGCGCGCGCCATTGACCTTGATGTCGTCACGCGCATTGAAGCCGCGGATCTTGAACTGGTCGCCGCTGGGCGGGTTGCCTTCGCCCACCTGCAGGCTGATGCCCGGAATGTTCTTCAGCGCATCGCGCAGTGAGGTGGTGCCCTGCTCCTGCAACAGGTCGTCGGGCAACACGGTGATGAGCTGAGGCGTGTCCTTCAGTTCGCGGGTGTAGCGCAGGCTGTCCATCTGCTCGCCGCGGAACGAGCGGACCTCGACGGCTGGCAGCTCGGCTTGTGCAGCAGGGGCAGGCGGGTTGGATGCGGTCTGGGCAGACGCGAGGGATCCCCAGGAAGCGATGGCCAGGGCCAGGGGCGTCAAGGGGCAAGGACGGGACGTACGGCGCATGGATTCTCCAGAATGAGGCAGCCCACGCCAAGCGCATCCAGGGCGTGGCTGTCAGAGGTGATCAAGAAGGGGTGGCCGCGCTGCGTCGTGTTGTCTTGATTGTTCTCAAGGCGGCGCGGCTGGAGAATGTAACAGAATTGCAAACAATAAATATTCTTATTCCGATTTGTGATCGTGGTGTTTCGCTTCCATCCGGCTCCCTGGGCTCACAGGTCCAGGACCAGCCGCGCCGATTTCGCGCGGGAACAACAGGGGGTGAACCGGTCGCCCGCGGCCTGTTCCTCGGGGGTGAGGTAGACATCGCGGTGATCGATCTCGCCGTCGAGCACGCGGGTGAGGCAGGTGCCGCACACGCCCTGCTCGCACGAGACCATCACGTCCACGCCGCACGCGGCCAGGGCCTGCACGACCGTCTGCCCGGCGGCCACCGGCACCACGCGGCCGGAACTGGCCAGCACCACCTCGAAGGCGCGGTCGCCCTCGGTGGACACCGGCTCGGCCGAGAAGAACTCGTAATGCAGCCGTGCCTGCGCCCATCCGCGCCCACGCGCCGCGCCCAGCACCGCGTCCATGAAACCCTTGGGGCCGCAGACGTAGAGGTGGGTGTGCGCGTCGGCCGCCGCCAGCACGGCGTCGAGCCGGAACTGCTGCTCGGCCGGGCCGTCGTCGTGGTGGAAATGCACCTGCGCGGCGAAGGCCGAGGCCTCGATGCGCGAGGCGAAGGCCGTGCGCTCGCGCGAGCGGGTGCAATAGTGCATCGTGAATGCGGCGCCGGTGGCGGCCAGGCGCTCGGCCATGCACAGCAGTGGCGTGATGCCGATGCCGCCGGCCAGCAGCAGGTGGTGAGCGGCCTCATGCGCCAGCGCGAAGTGGTTGCGTGGCGGGCTGATGGTGAGCTCGTCGCCTTCGTGCACCTGCTCGTGCATCGCACGCGAGCCGCCGCGGGTGGCCGGGTCTTTCAGCACGGCGATGAGGTAGCGGTGGGTCTCGGCCGCGTCGTTGCACAACGAGTACTGGCGCACCAGGCCACCGGGCAGGTGCACGTCGATGTGCGAGCCGGCCGAAAACGCCGGCAGCGGCCGGCCATCGGCCGACACCAGCTCGAAGCTGCAGATGCCTTCGGCCTCGACGGCCTTGCGCGCGACCTTGACGCGCAACGAAGCAGGCGCGGTGCTCATCGCACGCTCACGCGGCGGCTGCCACCGGCTCGCCGCGTTCCGCGGCGATCAGGCGATCGAGGATGCGCCGGGCCTGCACGCCGCCGGCATCGGTGTTCAGGCTGAGCAGCTTGCGCCCGGGGTGACGCGACAGATTGGCCTGCTGGCCTTCGAGCATGGCGAGGTCTTCCGAGAAGATCTTGCCCTGGCCTTCGCGGATCTTGGCCGTCAGCGCCGCGTCGTGCGGCTGGAAGTGCCGTGCCATGCCCCAGAAGTACCACATCGTGGTGTCGGTCTCGGGCGTGAGAAAGTCCACCACGAGGGCATAGACCTTGTCCTTCGGGTCGGCGTGGACCCCGCCGCGGCCGGCCAAGGCTACGCCCACCTCGATCATCACGTGGCTGGGGGGTGTGAAGTGGCAGATCTGCCAGCGGTCTACCGGCTGGTCGTCGGGCAGGCCGTGGCCGCGCAGGGCCATCTGCCAAAAGGGCGGGGCCATGATGCCTTGCATGTGGCGGCTGGTGGTGACGTGCTCGCCCTCCACCTTGGTGATGGGCGTGGCCTCGTCGATCTCCTTCTGGCCGATGCTGTTGGCGTGCACGTAGGTCTCGTGCGTGAGGTCCATCAGGTTGTCGATCATGAGCCGGTAGTCGCAGCGGATGTGGTACAGGCCGCCGCCATAGGCCCACTCGGGGTTGTGCGCCCAGGGCAGGTCGGGGATGAGCGCCGCATCGGCCTGGGCGGCATCGCCCGGCCACACCCAGATGAAGCCATGGCGCTCCACCGCCGGGTAGGCGCGGATGGCCGGGAAGCCGCGCACGCGCTGATTGGGCATGGCCAGCGTCTTGCCGTCGCAGCCCATCTCCAGGCCGTGGTAGCCGCACACCAGCTTGCCTTCACAGACCCGGCCCTGCGACAGCGGCGCGCCCCGGTGGGGGCAGAAATCCTCGAGTGCGGCCACGCCTTCGGCGGCGCGGTAGATCACCAGCGGCTCGCCCGCGATGATGCGGCCCAGGGGGCGGTCGGCGATCTCGTCTGGGGTGCAGGCGACGTACCAGGTGTTCTTGAGATACATGGGGCGACCTCGCAGGAGTGGGGTGGGGCTGTCCGTCATTCAGTATGCTGAATGTGGGTCCAGTTTACTGCGATCTGACGCCTCCTGGGGGCCGTGCGGGACTAGGGTTGACCCGGGGTCGGGGGCTCGTCGAGGTGGACGAATTTGCGCAACAGGCGCATGAATTCGCGTTGCTCGGCCGGGTCGAGGCGGCCCATCAGGCGCTGCTGCATCCGGTGCATCTTGGGCGTGAGCTCGGCCAGCAGAGCCTGCCCGGCCGGGGTGAGCAGCAGCCGGCGCTGGCGGCGCGGCAGCAGTTCGCGCACGATCCAGCCCTTGGCTTCCAGGCGCGCGGCGATGTCGGCGGTGGTGGAGGTGTCCAGGGCCACCATCTGCGCGGCGGTGACCTGGTCGATGCCGGGGTGCTCGTGCAGCATGCGCAGCACGGCGTACTGCACCGGCGTCACGTCGCGGCCCAGGGCCTCGTGGAAATGCGCCACGGCGATCTGGTGGGCCCGGCGGATCAGGTGGCCGGGCTGGTCGTAGAGCTGGATGGACAGGGGGTCGGAAGGGTCGGCTTGCATGCGTCAGGCGTTGGCAGGGTCCAGTCGGGCCGGACCGACGGGCCGTGCGCGCACCAGGCAGCCCTTGCCGGCCTGCTTGCCGGCGTACATGGCGGCGTCGGCCGCGCGCAGCAGGTTGCTGCCCTCGGTGCCGTCCAGCGGCGCCAGCGCATAGCCGATGGTCAGGCCCACATCGCATTGCAGCCCGGGCAGGTTGAGGGGGGCCTGGAAGGAGGCCAGCAGGTGCTCGCCGATGGTCAGCGCCTGCAGTTCATTGCGCAGGCCGCTGGCCAGCACGATGAACTCGTCGCCCCCCAGGCGCCCGACCACGTCGCTGGAGCGCATGCACTCGCGCAGGCGATGGGCCACGGCGATGAGCAGCTGGTCGCCCACCTCATGGCCGTGCTGGTCGTTGATGGGCTTGAAGCCGTCCAGGTCGATCAGATACACGGCCATGAGCTGGTCGCCCTGGCAGTGAGGCAGCATGGCACTCAAGGTGGCGTCGATGCCGCGCCGGTTGGCCAGGCCGGTGAGAGGGTCGGTGTAGGCCAGCGAGCGCAGGGTGTCGTGCTCGCGCGCCATGTTCAGGGCCGCGCTGTGCTGGGCCTTCAGGCGCAGGCCCAGCACGCGCATGAAGAGCAGCATGTCCAGCGTGGCGCCGAACTGGAAGGAGTGCAGGGTCCAGAAGTTCACCGGCAGCCGGCCGTTGATCACCCCGATCAAGATGGCGGTGGCGACGAAGTACACCGTCCAGGCCAGCAGGAAGGTGAAGCCGATCGGATCGCCCCGCCGGGCCCGCCGGATGGCACCCCGCACGCCCATCAGCGCGGGCACCAGGCCCAGCACGCTGACCAGGCTGCTGATCGTGCGGGTCTCCACCAGACCCAGGGCATAGACGATGGCCACGCCGGCCGTGAACCAGGCCCCCGCATGCATGGTCTGCACGAAGCGCCGCGAGGTGTCGGGCCCGGAAAGGGCCTCGGCAATGAAGAGGAAGGAGCCCGTGGTGGCCAGCAGCGCGGCCAGGCCGCCGGCGCGCACCTCCAGCCACTGGCTGCCGGGCCAGAGGTACTGGGCGCCCACGCCGAAGAAGTACACCGAGAACATCAGGCTGCCGAAGGTCATCAGCGTGTACTTCAGGAACAGCGTCTCGCGCGTGGCCGCCCACTGCGCGAGGCTGTAGATGATCAGGCACAGGCCCAGCCCCAACAGCAGGCCCTGGAGCATCTGCTCGCCCTGCTCGCGCTCGCTGAAGGCCGCGGCGCGGTTCAGGGTGATTGGCAGGATCAGCGCCCCGGTGGTCTGCACGCGCACCAGCAGTTCCTGGCTGTCGCCGGCCACTAGCGGCACGATGGCTGCGTGCCCGCGGGTGCGCAGAGGACGGTCCGACACGGCCAGCCGGTTGCCCAGTGGCCAGTGCTGCTGCACCTGGCCTTCGCGCACCAGGTAGAGATCGACCGCACGCAGTGGAGGGTGGTCGATGTCCAGCACCCAGGCACCGGCACCTTCGGGGCTGACGCTCAGGGGCACCCGCAGCCACACGGCTTCAGGCCGCACGCCCAGGGTCGCGTGGGCCGAGGGTGGGGGCTCGAAAGACTGGCGCAACGCCTCGCCCACCCGCCTTTCGGTGCCGGCCTCCTCGAAACTCACGCTCACCGCAGGCCAGACTGCCAGCACGTCCTGTCGGCCATCGATCGTCAGCGGGGCCGCCCGTGCGACCCCGAGCAAGGCCAGCAGGAGTCCCAGCACCCAGGACAAGGCGGTCAGGTGGCGGACGAAGGGCGGGGACATGGACAGGGCAGGAGGACGATGCAAACCATTATCCAGGGGGCCTCCCGGTCTGTGCAGGGACGGCGCCTCACACCGGGTCGGCCGCGGAAGCCGCAGGCACCCAGGACCCGGACGTCGTGAGCCGGTCCTCCAAGGCGCGCGCCCATGCAGGAGCGTGTGCGTCCTCACTCCAGTGGTGTGCAGTTGTGTGGATTTGTAACAACAGGTGGCTGGGCAGCTTCAGCGGCCGGGTCTGGTCCATCAGCAGGCCGGTGAGGGTGTGGTAGCCCAGGATGCGGCAGAACAGCCGCGAGAGCGAAAAGCCGGGCCACAGCCAGCGGGCGATCCCGTCGATCAGGCGGGTGAGGCCTAGGCCGCCCCAGAAGACCAGCCGCGAGGCCCAGGCGGTGCGGCCGTCCAGGCCCAGCAGCTTCGCCACGTCGCGGCCGCAGAGGTGGCGGGTGAGCAGCGTGGGCACGTCGCGCAGCGCGTGCAGCGGCAGCGTGTCGGTCATCGCGCCCATGAGGGCACGGGCAAGCGCCGGCCGGGGGGCTTCGTTGTGCCGCGGCACCTCGCCCCGGGCCTGCAGGGCCTGGAACTGCGCGGCGGCGCTGTCCATGTCCTGGGGCATCAGGCCGGGTTCAATGCCCAGCAGCGCGCCCACCACGTTCCAGGTGTGCAGGTAGGCCGCCTCGTCGGCCGGCGGCAGGCCCAGGCGCAGCGTGCGCATGCCCCGCAGGAAGACGTAGTGGAAGGTCAGCAGGGTGTAGGCCAGCTCCTCCTGGTTGCAGGGCAGGCCGGCGCGGTCCACGTCCCAGCCTTGGCGCCACATCGCGTAGTGCATGGCACGGGTGCCGGGGGCCGGGGCGTGATAGAGCCGCGGCCGGTGGCGGTCGTGCGAGGCCAGGAGGGCCTCCGGGCTGCCGCGCAGCACCAGGTGGCGGATGCTGGCGTGGATGAGCCGCACCTTCAGGACTTGCGCCACGCCACCGCCGGCCGGGTCGGTCAGGCCGCCCTCCATCATGGCGGGGAAGATCATCGCCGCCGTCATGCGGATGCGGTAGTCGGTGTGCTGTTCGAGCTGGCCGGCCGCATGCAGCACGGCCGCCAGGTCGGGGCGCACATAGCACTCGGGCAGGCTGGCGCAGAACAGCAGCAGGCACGACAGCGGCCCCTGCCCCATGAAGAGGGCTTCGGCGCGGTCGATGCGGCCTGCATCGGCCCAGTCGGGCAGTCGTGCGGCTTGGTCGAGGTAGTCGCGCACCGCCCGTCCGGCATCGCCGGGCAGTGCTTGCGGGTCGGGCTGCCAGGTGGCCAGGTCGCCATTGCGTTGCCAGGCCTCGATCTGGCGGCTCAGCGTGTCCAGCCCTTCCCACGGACGGGCCTCGCTGTCCAGCGCCTTCAGCACGCGGGTGATGGTGTCGTCGGCCAGCGGGTCGGCACGCCAGCGCGGGTCGTGGGTGGGCAGCGGATGCGTCATGCCCGGCTCCCGGTGGCCGGCTGCCACAGCCGCCAGCCGGCCACCGCGGCCAGCAATGCCAGCCCTGACAACAAGGTACGCATGCGCAGGTCTCCTCGGCTGCTCCAGGCAGGAGCCGGTTGATTGTAGCACGCCTCCCGGCCGAGGTCTTCGAGAAAGGACGAAGGTCTTGCAAGCGGTTATTGTCAATAGCTGTGGATGACATCAGGCGGCGTGTCTTGGCACAAAGTTCAAGTGGAATCGCCG
>NZ_JBKBVU010000267.1:0-3294 GCF_046289365.1 Caldimonas sp.
GGCACCGGCCGGGGCCGACGCGCAGATGCTGGATGTCATCCGCCGCCTGGCCTATCTGACCAGCGGCCCGGGCGCGCTGGACGGCGTGAGCACAGGCGGCTGGAGCACCAGCGGGGCCGGCGCGGCGCCCCCCTCCACGGCCCCGGGGGGACTGCATTCGGGCCTGAGCGGCCTGATGGCCGTCAACCTGATCCGCGCGCACCGCGAGGAACTGATGCGCGCCAGCAGCGGGGCGCTCGATCACATGGTGATCGACATCGTCGCCTCGCTGTTCGACCAGATCCTGTCCGACCCGAAGGTGCCGCCGCAGATGGCGCGCCAGATCGCCCGACTGCAGTTGCCCGTGCTGCGGGTGGCGCTCAAGGACGTGCAGTTCTTCTCCTCGCGCAGCCATCCAGTGCGCAAGTTCGTCAACCGCATGGCCTCCATCGCCTGCGCCTTCGAGGACTTCGACGAAGGCCCCGGCAAGCGCTTCCTGAGCCTGGTGCGCGAACTGGTTCAGCAGGTCGTCGAGGGCGATTTCGACCAGATGGATCTCTACGAGGGCAGGCTGCGGGCCCTCGAGACTTTCGTGCAGGAACAGGCGCAGGACGAGGCTTTGGCTCATGCCGAGGCGGTCGCGTTGCTGGCCAACAAGGAAGCCCAACTGCGCATCGTGCACCGGCACGAGATGCAGATGCACGGCGTGCTGGCGTCGATCGGTCTGCACGACTTCATCCGCGACTTCCTCGTGAAGGTGTGGAGCCAGGTCGAGGTGGAGGCCACGCTGCGCCACGGGTCGCAGGCCGAGACGACCCGGCGCATCCGGCGTGCCGCACGCGAACTGGTGATGTCGGTGCAGCCCAAAGCCACGCCGGCCGAGCGCAAGCAGTTCATCCTGGCGCTGCCCCAGTTGATGAAGACGCTCAACGAGGGCCTGGCGCTGATTCACCACCCGGAGGAGCAGAAGAAGGCCTTCTTCGCCGAACTGCTGCCGCTGCATGCCCAGTCGCTCAAGGGCCAGCCGCTGACCGACTTCCAGATGCGCCAGCTCGACGCCCAGCTCCAGGGGCTGGACCGGCTGGTCGTGCCCACGGCCGAGGAGGTGCCGCCCACCGAGGTGCCGGCCGCGGTGGCAGCCCCGGAGACGAACTTCTCGCCCGACGAGGCCCGCAGCATCGGGCTGGTGGCCGAGACCGCCATCGACTGGGACGGCCGCATCGACATCGACCTCAGCGGCGGCGAGGCCGGCGGCACCGACGTGGACATCAACCTCGAGGCACTCGAGCCCGAGATGCGGCCCGAGCAGCCCACGCAGGGCGTGGCCCTGGTACAGCACGTGCAGCCTGGCGTGGCCTACCAGATGCACCTGGACGGCCAGTGGAAAAAGGTGCGGCTGAACTGGGTGAGCCCGGGGCGAACCTTCTTCATCTTCAGCCACGGCAAGAAGCACCAGACCATCGTCTCGATGACTGGGCGCATGCTGACCAAGATGTGCGAGACCGGGCGCTTCCGCGCCTTCGAGCAGGCCTACCTGATCGAGCGCGCCGTGGCACGCGCGCGCAAGCAGCTCGCCGAGCTCACCGCGAACAGCCAGCGCTGAGCCGGCGGGCCATGCGGGCCGCGGCGATCAGGCTGGACGGATCGGCCCGGCCCGTGCCGGCGATGTCGAAGGCGGTGCCATGGTCGGGGCTGGTGCGAATGAAAGGCAGGCCCAGCGTCACGTTCACGCCCTGCTCCACCCCGAGGTACTTCACCGGGATCAAGCCCTGGTCGTGATACATCGCCACCACCAGGTCGAACTCGCCCGGATGACCCGGCGCGTGGCGGGCCCGCATGAAGACCGTGTCGGGCGCGTAAGGGCCGCGGGCGTCGATGCCCTCGGAGCGCGCCGCCTCGATGGCCGGGGCGATGTGGCGGATCTCCTCGTCGCCGAACAGGCCGCCCTCGCCCGCATGCGGGTTGAGCCCGGCCACCGCGATACGCGGCCGCGGTTGCCCCCACAGCGCCGCGCTGCGGTGGGCGATGCGGATCGTCTCCAGCACCGACTCGCACGTCACCCGCTCGATCGCCTCGCGCAGCGGCAGGTGGATGCTCACGAGCACGGTCTTGAGCTCGTCATTGGCCAGCATCATGCGCACCGCCGGTGCGGCCTCGCCCGGGCCGGCCGCCTCGGCGGCCAGCAGTTCGGTGTGGCCGGGATAGGGCTCGCCCGCTGCAGCCAGCGCCTCCTTGTGCAGCGGCGCGGTGACGATGCCAGCCACCTCGCCGGCACGCGCCCAGGCGATGGCCTGGCGCACACAGCAGGCAGCGGCTGCGCCAGCGCGCGCATCGACGCGGCCCCAGGGCAGCTGGGCCAAGCCCATGGGCAGGCCGGGGGGCTCGATCACGGGCACGGCAGCCGCCGGCACCGAGACCGCCTCGTCCGGATGGTCGAGCACCACCACGGGCGCCTGCAAGCCTTGGCACGCCAGGGCACGGCGCATCACGGCGGCATCGCCCACCACGACAGCAGCGGGCATCGCTCCGGCGACCAGGGCGCGGGCCAGGATTTCCGGGCCGACGCCGCAGGGGTCTCCCATCGTCAAAGCCAGGGGACGGTCGATAGCGCTCATCGGGGCAGACGCAAGGGACTGGACATGTCCGCATTGTGAACGCACCGCATCGAAAGCCCGTGTGCGTGCATGACGCCGCTGGAATTCCCCCTTTAGGGGGAGGCACCTGGGGTTGGTTTTGTGATCCTATCTGCACGTTTTTGGGAAACGCCAGCCGTCCGTCCCTTCGGGCCGGTCCGGCTCGCGCTCACCCGCAAGGAATCTATGTCTTCGATTAGCCCCATGACTCAACATCTTGCCCGCATCCGCTTTGCGGACGGCCTGACCCTGCTCGGGTTGTACGACGCCCAGGCCGACAGCATGGAGCCCTCACTGGTGCGACCGATGCCTGACATCACGGGTCGCTGGGAGTGTTGCCATCTCGAGCCACCGGATTGCCGTGAACGCTATGAACGCGCCCACCGTGTGCAGCACGGCTGTGCGCCCGCGGAACGCATGCAGCGCCTGTGGCGCAGCGCGATGGCACTGACGGCCGGCGATTCCGGCCTGCTGGAAGAGGCCCTGGACTGGCAGTCTCAGACCGAGCCGGTGGAAGTGGACGTGCCCGCCTGTGATGCCCGCTGGCGCTCCCATGCCGACCGCAGCCGTCTGGCCCTGGTGGGCACGCTGGAGCCGGTGCGTCACTGAGCCGTCGTTTTGGGTCAAGATCGGGGCTGCCATGGAAGGAGACGCCCCGATGTTCAAAGCCTTGCTACTGACC
>NZ_JBKBVU010000045.1:0-20112 GCF_046289365.1 Caldimonas sp.
TTCCGGCACACCCTCGACGCGCTGGAGCACGTGATTAAGACCGGCAATGCGCAGGCCCTGGAAGACCGGATCCGCAGCGCCTCCGAAGCCCGCGCGAGCTGGCAGATGTCCACCCCCAAGCCCCCGGGCGGGCGCTGACGCCGCCCGCCCCCTCCGGCGCATGTACACCACCGCCTTCCTCGACCTGCCCCCCCTGCGTTCGGCCGCCGGTACAGTGCGGCTGCCCGGCTCCAAGAGCATCTCCAACCGCGTGTTGCTGCTGGCCGGCCTGAGCGAAGGCCGCACGCGCGTGCACGACCTGCTCGACTCGGACGACACGCGGGTGATGATCGAGGCGCTGCGCCAGCTCGGCTGCGGCATCGAGCACGAAGGGGGCGCGCTGGTGGTGACCGGCCTGGGCGGCCGCCTGGCCGCCCGCGAGGCCAGGCTTTTCCTGGGCAATGCCGGCACGGCCATGCGCCCGCTGGTGGCGGCCCTGGCGGTGTTGAGCGGCCAGCACGGAGGCTGCTTCGAACTCAGCGGCGTGCCGCGCATGCACGAGCGGCCCATCGGCGATCTGGTCGACGCACTGCGCAGCCTGGGCTGCCGGATCGACTACCTCGGCCAAGCGGGCTATCCCCCGCTGCGGCTGGCGGGCGGCAGCCCGCGCGTGGATGCCCCGATCCGCGTGCGCGGCGACGTCTCCAGCCAGTTCCTGACCGCCTTGCTGATGGCTGCGCCGCTGCTGTCGGCAAATGCGCCCGTGCACATCGAGGTCGTGGGTGAGCTGATCTCCAAGCCTTACATCGAGATCACCCTGCAACTGCTGCAACGCTTCGGCATCCATGTGCAGCGCGACGGTTGGCGGGCCTTCACGGTGCCCGCGGCGTCGGCCTACCGCTCGCCGGGGGATCTCCACGTCGAGGCCGATGCCTCCTCGGCCTCGTACTTTATCGCGCTTGGCGCCCTGGCCGCATCCGCGCAGGCCCCCGTGCGCATCGAGGGCGTGGGCGCCCACTCCATCCAGGGCGACATCCGCTTCGTCGAAGCCGCGCAGGCGATGGGAGCCGTCGTGCGCCAGGGGCCGAACTGGCTCGAGGTGCACCGCGGCACCTGGCCGCTGCGCGCCCTGGACCTGGACTGCAACCACATTCCCGACGCCGCGATGACGCTGGCCATCATGGCCTTGTACGCCGACGGGCCCACCACCTTACGCAACATCGCGAGCTGGCGCGTGAAGGAAACCGACCGGATCGCCGCGATGGCCACCGAGCTGCGCAAGCTCGGTGCCGAGGTGGTCGAGGGCGCCGACAGCCTCACCGTCCACCCGCTGCGCCAGGTGCGCGCCGCCGCGATCCACACCTACGACGACCACCGGGTGGCCATGTGCTTCTCGCTGGCAGCTTTCCACGGCCTGATCGAGGGCCTGCCCGCGCGGCAGCCGCTGCGCATCCTCGATCCGCGCTGCGTGGCCAAGACCTTCCCGGACTACTTCGAGACCCTGTTCACCGTGGCCCGCGCCGAGGTCGCCGACATCCCCGTGCTGACGATCGACGGCCCCACAGCCTCGGGCAAGGGCACCTTGGCCGCTGAGGTGGCCCAGGCCCTGGGGTACCACCTGCTCGACTCGGGCGCGCTGTACCGGGCGACCGCCCTGGCGGCCCTGGAGGCCGGCGTGGACGCGCAGGACGAGGCCGCCCTGGCCGCCCTGGCGGCGGGCCTGCCACTGCGCTTCGAACCCGGCCGCATCTGGCTGGGCGAGCGTGACGTGAGCGAGGATCTGCGCCGCGAGGACGTCGGGGCGCTGGCGTCGCGGATCTCCGCCCACCCGGCCGTGCGCGAGGCCCTGCGCCAGCGCCAGCTCGATTTCCGCCGCCTGCCCGGCCTGGTGGCCGATGGCCGCGACATGGGCACCGTGATCTTTCCGGATGCCGCCTTGAAGGTCTTCCTCACCGCCAGCGCCGAAACCCGCGCGAAGCGGCGGCATAAGCAATTGATTTCCAAGGGAATTTCTGCTAACCTTGCGACCCTTTTGCAGGACTTGCAGGCGCGCGATGCGCGGGACCAGACCCGCAGCGCGGCTCCTTTGAGACCTGCGGAAGACGCGCAGTTGCTCGACAACTCGGCACTTTCCATCGAAGCTTCGGTGCAGCAGGTGCTGGCGTGGTGGGCGCAGCGCCGGCCGTTTTGATGAACGGCCAAAGACCCTGACCGGGCCTGCGAGCCGGCCAGGGTGGTGGGCCCGGTTTTCTCCCCCCTGTGCCGTGCAGGCACGCTGGAAGGCCGGATTCGTCAACCCAACCCGCGGTCGTCCCGACCGCGCTTTGCCGGTCGCAGGCTGGCACCAGGAACCTTCTTCATGTCTCAAACCGCTGCCGCTGCCTCCCAAGGCCAGGAATCCTTCGCCGCCCTGTTCGAAGAATCGCTCAAGCGCTCCGAAATGCGCGCCGGCGAGGTGATCACCGCCGAAGTCGTTCGCGTGGACTACAACTTCGTCGTCGTGAATGCCGGGCTCAAGTCCGAGGCCTACGTGCCCATCGACGAGTTCAAGAACGACCAGGGTGAACTCGAGGTTCAGGTCGGCGACTTCGTCTCGGTGGCCATCGACGCCATCGAGAACGGCTACGGCGACACCATCCTGTCGCGCGACAAGGCCAAGCGCCTGGCCTCATGGCTGCAGCTCGAGCGCGCCCTCGAGTCCGGCGACTTCGTCACCGGCACCGTCTCCGGCAAGGTCAAGGGCGGCCTGACCGTGCTGGTCAACGGCATCCGCGCCTTCCTGCCCGGCTCCCTGATCGACACCCGCCCGGTCAAGGACATGAGCCCGTACGAGGGCAAGACCATGGAGTTCAAGGTCATCAAGCTCGACCGCAAGCGCAACAACGTCGTGCTCAGCCGCCGTGCCGTGATCGAGGCGTCGATGGGCGAAGAGCGCGCCAAGCTGCTGGAAACCCTGCACGAAGGCGCCATCGTCGACGGCGTGGTCAAGAACATCACCGAATACGGGGCCTTCGTGGACCTGGGCGGCATCGATGGCCTGCTGCACATCACCGACATGGCTTGGCGCCGTGTGCGCCACCCCTCCGAGGTGGTCACCGTCGGCCAAGAGCTGCGCGCCAAGGTGCTGAAGTTCGACGCCGAGAAGAACCGTGTCTCGCTGGGCCTGAAGCAGCTGGGCGACGACCCCTGGGTGGGCGTGTCGCGCCGCTACCCCAACGGCACCCGCCTGTTCGGCAAGATCACCAACATCGCCGACTACGGGGCCTTCGTCGAGATCGAGCCTGGCATCGAAGGCCTGGTGCACGTCTCCGAGATGGACTGGACCAACAAGAACGTCGCCCCCAGCAAGATCGTCTCGCTGGGCGACGAGGTCGAGGTCATGGTCCTGGAGATCGACGAGGACAAGCGTCGCATCTCCCTGGGCATGAAGCAGTGCAAGCCCAATCCCTGGGAGGAATTCGCCCAGAACTTCAAGCGCGGCGACAAGGTCAAGGGCCCCGTCAAGTCGATCACCGACTTCGGCGTGTTCGTCGGCCTGGCTGCCGGCATCGACGGTCTGGTGCACCTGTCCGACCTGTCCTGGAACGAGCCGGGCGAAGCGGCCGTGCGCAACTACAAGAAGGGCCAGGAAGTCGAGGCCGTCGTGCTGGCCATCGACGTGGAACGCGAGCGCATCTCGCTGGGCATCAAGCAGCTCGACGCCGATCCGTTCAGCAACTACACCGCCGTGCATGACCGCGGCGCCACCGTCACCGGCACGGTCAAGAGCGTGGATGCCCGCGGCGCCGAGATCCAGCTCGCCGACGACGTCACCGGCTACCTGCGTGCCTCGGAGATCTCCCGCGACCGTGTGGAGGACGCCCGCAACGTGCTGAAGGAAGGCGACGAGGTCACCGCGCTGATCATCAACGTGGACCGCAAGACCCGCAGCATCCAGCTGTCGATCAAGGCCAAGGACAGCGCCGAGCAGCAAGAAGCACTGCAGCGCCTGTCGGCCGAGAGCGTCGGCAATGCCGGCACGACCAGCCTGGGCGCCCTGCTCAAGGCCAAGCTGGACAACCAGAACAGCAACAACGGCTGATGCCGCCCGCGGCGCCCTGGCCTGCCGGCCCGGGCGCCTCGCGCAACCCCGCGGGGTTGCGATGAGCAGCCGCCAACGAAGCGGCTCCTCATCCCAGCCTCGTGCCATCTGCACCGACGACGAGCGCACCATGACCCGATCCGACCTCGTGAACCAGCTTGCCGAGCGCTTCGGCCAGCTCACCCATCGCGACACCGAGTTTGCGGTCAAGACCATGCTCGACGCCATGGCCGAGGCCCTGGCGCGCGGCCACCGCATCGAGATCCGCGGCTTCGGCAGCTTCTCGATCAACCGCCGCCCGCCGCGCATGGGCCGCAACCCGCGCTCGGGCGAGCAGGTGCTGATTCCCGAGAAGCTCGTGCCCCACTTCAAACCCGGCAAAGCCCTGCGCGAGGCCGTCGACCGCCAGCCCGTCGACGCAGCAACCGATGCGGCGGGCGTGCAGGACCCTGGCGCCGACTGAGCCAGCCGCCACGGCCCCATCGCGCGCCGATAGAATCCCGCCGATGCGAGCCCTGACCTGGCTGTTCCGAGCCTTCCTCTTCTTCGTCCTGTTCGCCTTCGCGCTCAACAACCAGCACGAGGTGGACCTGAAATGGTTCTTCGGCCACGAGACGCGGGCCCCGATGGTGCTCGTCGTGCTGGCCGCTTTCGTGCTGGGCTGCGTGTTCGGTGTTTTGGCAATGGTGCCGAGCTGGTGGCGCCAGCGCCGGGCGGCACGTGCCCCCCGTCCTATGGCCGCCGAGCCGCCCCCCTCGCCCGCACCCGCGCCGTCCGCCACGGCCGAGGGCCTGGCGCTGAGCCATCCGCCGCGCGATGGAGTTTGATTTCCAGTGGCTGCTGCTGGGCCTGCCCCTGGCCTTCGGCCTGGGCTGGTGGGCCTCGCGCCTGGACCTGCGTCAGTGGCGCCGAGAACAGCAGTCCTCGCCCAAGGCCTATTTCAAGGGGCTCAACCTGCTGCTCAACGAGCAGCAGGACAAGGCCATCGATGCCTTCATCGAGGCCGTGCAGCATGACCCGGACACCTCCGACCTGCATTTCGCCCTGGGCAACCTCTTCCGCCGCCGCGGGGAGTACGAGCGGGCCGTGCGCGTGCACGAACACCTGCTCAGCCGCGGCGACCTGCCCCGTGCCGAGCGCGAGCGCGCCCAGCACGCCCTGGCGCAGGACTTCCTGAAGGCCGGGCTGTTCGACCGGGCCGAGGCGGCCTACCGGGCGCTCGAATCCACCGCCTTCGCCACCGAAGCCCGGTTGGCCCTGCTGACGCTGTACGAACGCTCGCGCGACTGGCCGGCGGCCATCGAGACGGCCGGCAAGCTCGAGGCGGCCGGAGCGGGCTCCTTTGCTGAGCGCATCGCCCACTACCATTGCGAGCTGGCCCACGAAGCCGATGCGCGCGGGGACACCGCCGCCGCCGAGCAGGCCCTGGTGCGGGCTCGTCAGGCCGCTGCACAGGCCGCCCGGCCGATCGTCATGCAAGGTCAACGGCTGGCCCGCCAGGGCCGGCACGACGAGGCCCTGGCCACCTGGGGGGAGCTGATGGCGGTGCAGCCGGCCCGCTTCGCGCTGGTGGCCCAGGCCTATGCGACCAGCGCCCAGGCCGCCGGTCAGGCTGCGCAGGCCCTGGAGCGATTGCAGGCGCTGTATGCCCAGCAACCCGGCACGGAACTGCTGCGTGCCCTGCTGCAGCTCGACGCCGACCCTGCGGCGCGGCGCCGGCGGCTCGCCGACCACCTGGAGCGTCAGGCCTCGGTGAGCGCGGTGGTCGGCCTGCTCGACGAATGCCTGCATCAGCACGAGGTGCTGAGCCGGCAGGAACTGCAGTCGGTGCACCAGGTGCTGGCGGCCGCAGCCCGTCCGCTGCAGCGCTACCGCTGCGCCGCCTGCGGCTTCGAGGCCCAGCACTACTTCTGGCAATGCCCGGGCTGCCAGAACTGGGACAGCTACCCGCCGCGCCACGTGGACGAGCTATGAGTGACGCCTTTCGCCCCGCCCCGAGCGAATCGGACCGCGTGGTCCTGTGCATGAAGTGGGGCACGAAGTACGGCCCTGAGTACGTCAACCGCCTCTACGGCATGGTACGCCGCCACCTGAGCGGGGACTTCCGCTTCGTCTGCCTCACCGACGACACCCGGGGTCTGCGGGCCGAGGTGGAATGCCACCCCATCCCGGACCTTGCGCTGCCCGAAGGCATCCCCGAACGCGGCTGGAAGAAGCTCACGACCTTCGAACCCGACCTGCACGGCCTGAAGGGCACGGCCTTGTTCCTGGACGTCGATGTCGTGATCGTGGGCTCGCTCGACGCTTTCTTCGAGCATCCGGGCGAATTCCTGATCATCCACGACTGGAAGCGCCCCTGGCGCATCACCGGGAATTCCTCGGTCTACCGCTTCCGCCTCGGCCGGCTGGGAGGGGTGCTGTCCCACTTCCGGGCCCACCAGGCGGAGATCCGCCGGCGCTACCGCAACGAGCAGGCCTATCTCTCGGCCTACCTGCACGAGCGTGGCCTGCTGGCCTACTGGCCGAGCGAGTGGTGTGCGAGCTACAAATACCATTGCCTGCCGCCGTGGCCCGGCAACTACTGGCGCGAGCCGCGTGCTCCGGCCAACGCGCGGGTGCTGGTGTTCCACGGCACGATCAACCCGCCCGACGCCGTCGTGGGCACCCCTTGGCGCTGGCGCCGCTACGCCCGCCCCGCGCCCTGGGTGGCCGAGCACTGGCGGGAGTGACCACCCCCTTGCCCTGTCTGCCATGAACCAACCGACCGTCTTCGTCCACACCAACGACCAGCAGATGCTCGGCGCCCTGCTGGCGGCGCATTCCTTTCGATCGCGCAGCGCAAGTCCCGAGCGTTTCGAGGTGAAACTGCTGCGCCTGGAGGAAACGCCTCACCTCCATCGGCGCGAGGGTCAGCGCTATCTGAGGATGGGGAAGATGGCCGTCTGGCACAACGACGACCTGCAGTCGTTCAGCCCGCTGCGACGCCTGGTGCCCCAACTGATGGGGTACCAGGGGCGGGCGCTGGTCACCGACCCTGACGTGTTCTCCGCTGGCGGAGACGTCTATGAACTGCTCACCTGTGACATGCAGGGCAAGGCTGTCATGTGCCGCAATCTGCCCGCCAGTCAGGGTGGAGGGCCGGGGAAATGGGCGACCAGCGTCATGCTGCTCGACTGTGCCAAATTGACCGACTGGCGCTGGGACGAGGAGATCGACGCGATGTTCGGCGGCCGCCTCGACTACAAGCCCTGGATCCAGCTCGCCCACCAGGACCCCTCCACGATCGGTGAACTGCCCGAGGAGTGGAACTCCTTCGACAAGCTGACCCCGCACACGCGCCTGTTGCACATGACGGAGCGGTTGACGCAGCCCTGGAAGACCGGCCTGCCGGTGGACTTCAACACGAACTTCCAGGGACTGGCCGGCCGGCTGCGCCGCTGGCTCCGCGACCGGGGGCTTTTGCGTCCGCGCCGCCGCTACCTGCCCCACCCCGATCCCCATCAGGAAGCCTTCTTTTTCGATCTGCTCAGGGAAGGTCTGGAAAAGGGCGTGCTCACCGAGGATTTCCTGCGCCAGGCCGTGGCGTCGCAGGACGTGCGGCCGGATGTCTTCGAGCGGCTCGGGCGTGCAGGGTACCGGGGATGTCCCCGCTGAACGAGCCGCCGGCACAGGCCCGGCCTTTGTACCTCGTTCGCAGCAGCCTCCAGCTTCTGCTGGCTTCGGCTCTGGCCGAGCAGGCACGGTGCGATGACCAGGCACGGTCCTGCCTGCTGTTCCTGCCCGATCTGCAGGATCCCGCGCTCTTCGGGCAGGCCCTGCAAGCCTGGTCACAGACCCCCTTCGAGCAGACGATCACGCTGGAGCCCCGCCATGTCCCCGGCGGGCCGACACGCCGTCGGGCTTGGCGCGACCTGGATGCTGAACTGGCACAGGCCGTGCAGCGCTGGCAGCCGACCTCCGTGACCGTCTTCAACGACCGCCAGGACGCCGGGCAGCGTGTGCTCATCGAAGCGGCCGGCAGTTTCCCGGCCGCCAGACGCGTGTGCGCCGAGGACGGCGCGCAGGCCTACACCGGCTATGTGTATCGCCGGCTGGGCATGGTGACGCGGTGGCGGCAGAAGCTGCGCATGGGGCCGCAATGGTGTGACGTGCGGGTGCTGGGCACCCACCCCCTGGTGCAGGAGTTCCTGGCCTTGCACCCCGACCTGCTTCGGCCCGAATTGCGCACCCGAGCCGTACGACCTTTCCCCGCCGCAGGGCTCGGCGCGCCCTGCCTGCGTCATCTGGCCCAGGACTTCTGCAGGCGGTTGGACTGGGATCCGGCCGCACTGGACGATTGCGGAGCCCTGCTGACGCTCAATCACTCGACCTATGCCCAGCGCAACCCGCACTATGTGGAACTGGTGCAAGGCTGTGTCCAGGCGTTGTGCAACGCCGGCATCGGCTTCGCCTACAAGTACCACCCTCGTGAGACGCAGGCTGATTACCTGGGCCTCGCCCGTTCGCCCGGCACCCGGGAAGTGCCTCGCGTGCTGCCGGTGGAGATGGCCTACCTGCTGTGCCGTGGCCACCGCCTGCTGGTGATCGCCGGCATGAGCACGAGCCTGCTGACGGCTGCCTTGCTGCTGCCTTCCGCACGGACGGTGGCACTGGTCCATACCAGCCGTCACGGCGACCAATGGGACGCCCGCCTGCTGCAGGCGCTGAACATCCACGCCGTCAGCGACGCCGACGGCGTGGCCCGCTGGCTGACCCGGACCCCGGATCGCTGACCATTGCCCCCCCTTGGAGGGAAGGCAAAAGCGCCGCCTCCTGCCTAGACTTCAACGCGCACGCCGGCCCAGACCGGCTGCGTCAACAAGCATCCAGGAGGACTTCATGCGCACATGCTGGACAGGCGCCCTGGTGGCGCTGTGGCTGCTCCTGCTTTCCCCCGTGGCCCAGGCCGTGGGCGACGTCAACCGGGTCGATGCCACCCGGTTGCAGTTGGTCAAGGGCATCGGGCCGAAGATGGCCGAGCGCATCGTCACGGAACGGCGCCGTTCGCCGTTTCGCGACTGGGACGACTTCATCGACCGCATGCCCGGTGTGGGCGAGCGCACGGCCCGCAGCTTTTCGGCCCAGGGACTGACGGTCAATGGTGTGAGCCTGGCGCAGCATCAGGCCACTGGGCGCAGCCTCAACCCGCCGGCGCGTTAGCCCGGTCCATCGGCCGGCTTCAGGCCACGGCCCTCGGAGACTGTGCGTCCGACAGCCCAAGGAAATGCTCGACCTCGGTGCGGCGGGCCAGCGTGTCCTGGCGGCCCAGCTCCATCAGCGCGTGCACATAGCCGGGCTCGAACAGCAGGTAGCTGGCCAATGCCGCACCCTCGCCGGAAGCCTGCCGCTCACTGCTCACGCCCAGCGCGCGCAACAGTGCACGGATCGTGGAGGGCAGTTCTCCGACATGGCGGGCGGCCAGATCGTCCAGGCGCTGACTCGGGGCAATCACCAGCAGGTCCAGCGGGCGCAGGCTGGTGCGATCCCGAGCCTCCGGGCCCAGCAGCGACAGCGTGTGGTTGATCCGCCGCGCACGTTCCACGTCCACTGCCAGCGCATCGAGGAAGATGTTCGACAGCGCATGGCCGGCGATCTGGGCGAGCGACGGGTAGCTGCCCGAGACGGCACGCGGGCCCGGCGGCTCCTGCAGGCGACCCGCACCGATCACGAGGATGCGCTGCGCCCCGAGGTGCACGGCCGGCGAGATCGGTGCGGTCTGGCGCATCGAGCCGTCGCCGAAATATTCCTGCTGCCCCTGCACCTGCAGCGGCACGGCGGGAAACACGAAGGGAATGGCCGCCGAGGCGAGCAGGTGCTCGTGGGTGAGGCGGGTGCGCTCGGCCAGGCGCTGTGACCGGGACCAGGGCTCGGTCGGGCTGAGCGCCTGGTAGAAGGTGACATGCTGGCCCGAGGAATAGCTCGAAGCCGTCACGGCCAGGGCCTGCAGGTGGTGATGGCGCAAGGCCCAGTCGATGCGGCGCAGGTCCAGCGTGCGATGCAGCAGTTCGGCCAGCGGGCGGTTGTCCAGCAACGAGCGGGGGCGGTGGCGCCACCAGCGGGCCAGCAGCCAGCCCAGCGAGAGCAGGGTCAGCCAGCGCGCCCCGCTGCGGATGACGCCCAGGGAATCGGCCCGGTAGATGTGCTCGACCCGCAGGCCCGACCACATCGCCGCCAGTTCTTCGGCCGCCGCGACGAAATCCGCGGCCCCGCAGGCCAGCGCGGCACCGTTGATCGCGCCGGCCGAGGTGCCGACCAGCACGGGAAACGGATTGCCGCGGGGAGCCCGGTGTTCGCGCAGCAGGCCTGCCATGGCTTGGAGCACGCCGACCTGATAGGCCGCTCGGGCACCGCCGCCCATCAGCACCAGGCCGGCCAGGGACGCTTGACTCATGCGCCGCAGTGTAGGGCGGCCCCACCGGGGCGTGCAGGCCGCGGCCGGCGGCCGGTGCCGGGCACTTGACTTCGAAGACGGGGCTCAGTCGCGGCCGCGGCCGGGGTGGTCGGGCCGCCCGTGGCCGCCCTTGTGCTTCTTCTTCTCTTCCCAGTAGCGGCGCTCGCGGTCCTCGTCATATTTGACGAAGTAAACCGGCGTGCTGCAGGCGTTGTACTTGTGGCAGTGCTTGCCCCAGTCCTTCGCATGCCCGGGCGGCACGCGCATATAGACGGGCCGCTGATGCACCACCACGGCCGGCGGGGCGATGATGACCGGCTGCGGATAGATCACCGCCGGCGGCGGGGCATGGCCGATGTCGATGCGGCCATAAAAGCCCGGCTCGTGGATGCTGACCGACACCCCCACACTGGTGTTGGCTGCAGCCAAGACGGGCGCAGCGGCGAAGACGGCGGCCACCAGGCCATGACGAGCTTTCATGAGGAACGACTCCTTGGAGCCTGGGGCCGAACCGGCCGGACGGCTCCTTTGTGGTTCATGGGCCCTCATGCTAGCGAGAAATCGGCCCAGAAAATGGGAAGAATCGCCAGATGTCCGTCAATTTCTGACAGAGTGAGGCCGAACCTGTGGCGTCCGGCCCTCAAAGCACAACGATTCGCAACGATTCGTTACAAATGTAGGCGTTTCTTCGTTGGACGCTCATTCGTAGACGATGCTGGCCTGCCCCTCATGGGCGCCGCGGCGCCAGTGGTCCAGGGCCTCGTCGCTGGGGTAGAAACGCGCGGCTTCGCCGAGGTCGACCTCGCCATAGGCTTGAGGCCGGTGCACGGCCAGGCGCACGCCCAGGCCCTGCAGGAGCTCGCCGTGCTCGGTGAGCACGCGCCGCGGCGGGTAGGCCTGCAGCAGCTCGCGCACCGGCAGGGCCTGGCCGTTGACGGCCACGCGCAGGTAGCGGCCGAAGCGGCAGCGTGCGGCCGCCAGATCCCAGAACTGCTGCACGTTCAGGCGCAGCCCGCCTGAGAACCGGTCGGGCTGGACCTTGCCCTGCACGATGAGCAGTTCGTCGTCCTTCAACCAGTCGCGATGGGCCTCCAGCAGATCTTCGTTGGCCACGGCCTCGATGACGTCCGTCTTGTCGTCGAGCTTGAAGATGGCCACGCGGCCGCGCTGGCCGTTGACCACGCGCAGCTCGCTGACGATGCCCGCGAGCAGTTGCGGTTCGCGGCTGTCGACCAGGTCGGCGACACGCAGCCGCACGAAGCGGCGCACTTCGGGGGCGTATTCGTCGAAGAGATGGCCCGAGAGGTAAAAGCCGATGGCCGGCTTTTCGTGCATCAGGCGGGCCTTGATGCTCCAGGGCTCGGCGGCCACGAGGTCGGGTTCCTGGGTGGACGAACCATGGGTGTCGCCGAAGTCGAACAGGCCGCCCTGATCGGCATGCGCCGCCTGGGTGTCGGCGTATTCGAAGCCCAGCGAGACGCTGGCCAGCAGGGCGGCACGGTTGGGCTCCAGAGCATCGAAGGCGCCCGCCTTGATGAGCGCCTCGACCACACGCTTGTTGATGCGCGAGCGGTCCACGCGAGCGCAGAAGTCGAAGAAGCTCTTGAAGCGCCCGCCCGCCTCGCGCGCCTGCACGATGGCCTCGATCGCGCCCTGGCCGGTGCCCTTGATGGCGCCCAGGCCGTAGCGCACGGTACGCTCGCCGGTAGGCTCGAAGCGGTAGGTGCCGGTGTTGACGTCGGGCCGCTCGAAGGTGATGCCGAAGTTTTGCACCGCGTCGTCGAAGAAGATCTTGAGCTTGTCGGTGTCGTCGATGGACACGCTCATGTTGGCGGCGAAGAACTCGGCCGGGTAGTGCACCTTCAGCCAGGCCGTGTGGTAGGCCAGCAGGGCATAAGCCGCGGCATGCGACTTGTTGAAGCCATAGCCTGCGAATTTCTCCATCAGGTCGAAGATCTCGTTGGCCTTGGCCGCATCGATGCCGTTCTTCGCCGCGCCCTCGGCAAAGATGACGCGATGCTTGGCCATCTCCTCGGGCTTTTTCTTGCCCATGGCGCGGCGCAGCAGGTCGGCACCGCCGAGCGAGTAGCCGCCGACGATCTGGGCCACCTGCATCACCTGCTCCTGGTAGACCATGATGCCGTAGGTCTCCTTGAGCACGCCCTCCATCAGCGGATGGGGATATTCCACCGGCTCGCGCCCGTGCTTGCGGGCGCAAAAGGAGGGAATCAGGTCCATCGGCCCGGGACGGTACAGCGCCACCAGCGCGATGATGTCCTCGAAGACGCTGGGCTTGGCGTCGCGCAGCATGCCCTGCATGCCACGCGATTCCAACTGGAACACCGCCACCGTCTTGCCTTCGGAGAGCAGCTCGTAAGCCGCCTTGTCGTCCAGCGGGATCTTGGCGAAGTCGAAGTCCTTCTGGTCGGGATGGCGCGCGACGATGAATTCCTTGGCCATCTCCAGGATGGTGAGCGTGGCCAGGCCCAGGAAGTCGAACTTGACCAGGCCGATGGCCTCGACATCGTCCTTGTCGTACTGCGAGACGGCCGCGTCGCTGCCGGGCTGCATGTACAGCGGGCAGAAGTCGGTGATCTTGCCAGGGGCGATCAGCACGCCGCCGGCATGCATGCCGATGTTGCGCACCAGGCCTTCGACCCGTTCGGCCAGGGCCAGCAGCTCGGCCACTTCTTCTTCGTTCTTCTCGCGCTCCTCGATCTCGGGCGCCTCCTTGCGGGCATAGATCAGGCCCGGGTCGGGTGTGTCGCCGGGGCGCTTGAGCGTGACCGTCTTGCCCGGCGGCGCCGGCACGAGCTTGGCGATGCCGTCCACATGGCCATAGCCCATGCCCAGCACGCGGCCCACGTCGCGCAGCGCGGCCTTGGCAGCCATGGTGCCGAAGGTGGCGATCTGCGACACCGCCTCGCGGCCGTAGCGCTCCTTCACGTAGTCGATGACACGGTCGCGGTTGGCCTGGCAGAAGTCGATGTCGAAGTCGGGCATCGACACGCGCTCGGGGTTCAGGAAGCGTTCGAACAGCAGGTTGTAGCGCAGCGGGTCGAGGTCGGTGATTCTCAGCGCATAGGCCACGAGCGAACCCGCCCCCGAGCCGCGGCCCGGGCCCACCGGGCAGCCGTGGCTCTTGGCCCAGTTGATGAAATCGGCCACGATGAGGAAGTAACCCGGAAAGCCCATCTTCAGGATCGTGTCGATCTCGAAGTCGAGCCGTTGCACGTAGGCGGGGCGTTGCCGCTCGCGTTCGGCCGTCTCGGGGTAGAGGTGGGCCAGCCGCTCGTCCAGCCCCTGGAGCGAGACTTGGCGGAAGTACTGCTCCATCGTCAGCCCCTGGGGAATCGGGAAGTTGGGCAATTGCGGCTTGCCCAGCACCAGGCTCAAGTTGCAGCGCTTGGCGATTTCGACCGAGTTAGCCAGGGCCGAGGGAATGTCGGCGAACAAGGCCTCCATCTCGGCCTGGGTCTTGAAGTACTGCTCGCGCGTGAAGCGCTTGATGCGCCGCGGGTTGGTCAGGGTCTCGCCTTCGGCGATGCACACGCGCGCCTCGTGGGCTTCGAAATCCTCCGGGGTCTGGAACTGCACCGGGTGCGTGGCCACCACCGGCAGGCCCAGTTCGGCTGCCAGGGGCACCGCCGCGCGCACATGGGCCTCGTGGCTGGGCAGGCCGGCGCGCTGCAGTTCGAGGTAGAAGCGCTCGGGGAACAACGCGGCCAAGCGCTGCGCGGCCGCTTTCGCCCGCGGCCGGTCGCCGGCCAGCAGGGCCTGGCCGACCAGGCCTTGGTCGGCGCCCGACAGCACGATGAGGCCTTCGCCCAGGGACTCGAGCCACTCCCAGCGCAGCCAGGCCTGGGCGCGCTGCACATTGCGGGTCCAGCCGCGTGCGAGCAGCTCGCACAGGTTAAGGTAGCCCTGGCGGTTCTGGATCAGCAGCAGCAGGCGGCTGGGCTGGCGGTCGCTGCCGGCACCCGGTGGCGGCTCCATCCAGACATCGGCCCCGATCAGGGGCTTGACCCCCGCATCGCGTGCAGCCTTGTAGAACTTGATCGCGCCAAACAGATTGGACAGATCGGTGATTGCCAGGGCAGCCTGACCATCGGCCGCGGCCGCCTGGACCATGTCGTCGACCCGCAAGGTGCCATCGACGACGGAGTATTCGGTGTGGGTGCGCAGGTGGATGAAGGCCATGCGGGTCATTTTAGGCAGCCGAGTGCCCACCCTGCGGCGCTGTGAGTGCCGGCCCAGAACGTGTCAGCGGGTCGCTGAGGCGGCACTCCGTGACGGCGGGCACCTGCAGGCAAGCACCCGCTCACTCAGGACTTGAGCACGGCCAGCACGTCCGAACGGAACTCGCGCTGGTACAAGACCCAGATCACGCCGGCGGTGAGCACCGCGAACACCAACGGCGAGAAGAACCAGCCGATCAGCGCGAAGGCCATGTAGTAGGCACGCAGGCCATCGTTGAAGGTCTCGGCCGCCAGACCCACGACACGACCGGCGCGATCGGCAAACTCTTCGCGCGAGGCTTCCCCCCTGTCGAACACACGGTAGTCCGGCGCCGACGCGATCATCAGCGCCCCGAAGGTGTACTGCCGCAGCGACCAGGTGAAGCGGAAAAAGGCGAACACGAAGACGCCTGTGAGCACCAGCACCTTGAGGTCGAACACCAGCACCGAGGTGCGCGCCGCAAAGGGGATCTCGGCCACGAGCTCGGTGGCCTTCTCGCTGGTGCCCAGCACGGCCAGCAAGCCGCCGATGATCAGGATGGTGGTGGACGCGAAGAAGGACGGGCTGCTCGACAGGCTCTGGATCACGATGCCGTCGATCACGCGCACGTCGCGATGGGTGGTCTGCAGCATCCACTGCCGGCGCAGCCGGTTGGTCACGCCCAGCACGGTCATCTCGGTCTGGCCGCGGTGACGGGCGAACAAAGCGTAGGCCACCCAGGCCGCAAAGAACCAGCCCAGGGCCAGCCAGTCGGTCCAGGGCAGCAGGGTGATGATTTCGACGGCAGCGTTCATGGACCGCACTGTAGCCAAGGGCACGACGGCGTCACGGCGCCAGGTCGAACACCAGCACCTCGGCATCGCGACCCTGCTCAAGCACCAGCCGGTCCTCCTCGACCAGCTTGGCGGCATCCCCGGCATGCAGCGTGTGGCCGTTGACGTGCAGTTCTCCGCGCGCCAGGTGCACGTAGGTCAGGCGCCGGCGGTCCAGCGCGAGTTCGGCACGCTCGGCGCCATCGAACAGGCCCACGTACATCGACGCATCGGCGTTGAGCTTCACCGACCCCTCGCGCGCATCGGGCGAGGCTGCCAAGCGCAGGCGGCCGCGTTTGTCCTCAGCCGGGAACATCTTTTGCTCGTAGCTCGGCTCGAGGCCACGCTCGTCGGGCAGGATCCAGATCTGCAGGAAGTGCGTGGTGGTTGCCGGCGCGTGGTTGTACTCGCTGTGCAGGATGCCGCGGCCGGCGCTCATGCGCTGCACCTCACCGGGGCGGATGAACGCCCCGTTGCCGATGCTGTCGCGGTGCGCGAGCTCGCCTTCGAGCACGTAGGAGATGATCTCCATGTCGCGGTGCCCGTGCGTGCCGAAGCCCGTGCCCGGCGCGATGCGGTCCTCGTTGATCACGCGCAGGTTGCCAAAGCCCATGTGGGCCGGGTCATGGTAGTCGGCAAACGAAAAGCTGTGGTAGCTGTTGAGCCAGCCGTGGTCGGCATGGCCCCGTTCGGCGGATCTGCGCAGGGTGAACATGAGAGCCTCTATTCCTGTCGGTTCGTGCCTCTCCATTGTGGGAACAGGACAGGGCCGATCGGCCCTGCGGCCTTGATGGCATCATTCGAAGCATTTGAACCCGCAGATGAGCGACCGCCGCAACGCCCTCACCCCGGAAGCGCTGACCATGATCGACGTGATCGCGCGCAGCGGCAGCTTTGCCGCGGCTGCGCGGGAACTCGGCAAGGTGCCCTCGGCGCTGACCTACAGCGTGCGCCAGCTCGAGCAGGCGCTGGACGTGCTGCTCTTCGACCGCCGCTCACGCCAGGCCCAGCTCACCGCCGCCGGCCAGGAGCTGCTCGCCGAAGGGCGGCGGCTGCTGCAGGCCATGGACGCGGTGGCCCACCGCGTGCGCCGCGTGGCCTCGGGCTGGGAGACCCAGCTGAGCATTGCGGTGGACAGCATCCTGTCCAGCCTGACGGTCTTCGAGCTGTGCGAGGCCTTCTATGCGCTCAACCCGCCCGCAGGCCCGGGCCCCCGGCTGCGCCTGCGCAGCGAAGTGCTGGCCGGCACCTGGGAAGCCCTGGTCCACGGCCAGGCCGACCTCGCGCTGGGCGTGACGGGCGAGCCCCCGCCGATCACGGGCATCGCCGTGCTGCCGCTGGGCCATCTGGACATGGACTTCGTCGTGGCCCCGCACCACCCCCTGGCGCGCGAGGCCGAACCGATCGCTGACGCCCTGCTGGAACGCCACCGCGCCGTGGCCGTGGCGGACACGGCCCAGCGCCTGGCCGCGATGACGCTCAACCTGCTGCCCGGCCAGGACGTGCTCACCGTGCCCAGCGTGCCGGCCAAGCTCGAGGCCATCCTGCGCGGGCTGGGCTGCGGCTTCCTGCCGCGCGGCCTGGTGCGCGCGCATGTCGAGGTCGGCCGCCTGGTGGCCAAGGCCGTCGCGCGTCCGCGCCAGCCCGCGCCGATGTACTACGCCTGGCGCTGCCCGCCGGGCAACGGTTCCGACCCCTCCAACCGTCAGGGCCTCGGCCTGGGGCTGCGATGGTGGCTGGAGCAACTCGACCGGCCGGCCACGCGCACCGCCTTGCTGGAGCGCCACAGCCGCGGGCCTGCGCTCGCATGAGCGCCCCCTATGTCGGGCGCTTCGCGCCCTCGCCCACCGGCCCCTTGCATGCCGGCTCGTTGGTGGCCGCCTTGGCGAGCTGGCTCGACGCCCGTGCCCACGGCGGGCGCTGGCTCGTGCGCATCGAGGACGTGGACACGCCTCGCTGCGTGCCCGGCGCCGACCGGTTCATCCTCGAACAGCTCGCCCGCTGCGGCCTGGTGCCCGATGAGCCGCCGGTGTGGCAATCGCAACGCCAGGCCCTTTACGAGCGGGCCCTCGATCGGCTGAAAGCCGCTGGCTGGGCCTACCCCTGCGGCTGCAGCCGCAAGGACATCGAACGCGCCCTGGCAGCGCAGGGCGTCGTGCACGCACGCCACGGCGAGCGCGTCTACCCGGGCACCTGTCGCACCGGCCTGGCCGGCAAGCCGGCGCGCGCCTGGCGGTTGCGCACGACGCACGCCGACGGCCTTGCGGTGGCGATCGACTGGACCGACCGCCGGCTGGGCCCCCAGCACCAGGACCTGAGCACCGCCGTGGGCGACTTCGTGCTGCGGCGCGCCGACGGCCTGTGGGCCTACCAGCTCGCGGTGGTGGTGGACGACGGCGAGCAGGGCATCACCCACATCGTGCGCGGCGAGGACTTGGCCGACAACACGGCCCGCCAGATCCACCTGCAGCGCCTGCTGGGGCTGCCCACCCCGCGCTATCTGCACACACCGCTGGTGCTGGGGCCCGGCGGCGAAAAGCTCTCGAAACAGACCGGCGCACCAGCACTGGACACGCGCGACCCGCTGGCCGCAGTGCGTACGGCCGCCTCAGTGCTGGGCCTGGCCGCCCCAGGGCAGGACCTGGGCGGCCTGCTGGCGGCCCTGGTGGCCGCCTGGCGTGCGCGCTGGCTGTGACACACTGCGGCGCAGGAGACACCCCCCATGCGCATCCTGCTGGTGGAAGACGAACCCGAGCTGGCCCGCTGGCTGGCCAAGACGCTGGCCCGGCACGCCGGCATCGTCGTGGATTGGGCCGACGATGGCGCGCTGGCCGACCGTCGCCTGGCCACCGAAAGCTTCGACGCCGTGGTGCTCGACCTGGGCCTGCCTGGCCTGGACGGCCACGGCGTGATCTCGCGCATGCGCGAGCGCGACGACCGCACACCGGTGTTGGTGCTCACCGCGCGCGACTCGCTGGCCGAACGCGTGGGCACCCTGCACGAGGGCGCCGACGACTTCCTGCCCAAGCCCTTCATGGTGGAGGAACTCCAAGCACGCCTGATGGCCTTGGTGCGGCGCGCCCGCGGCAAAGAGCACCCGCGTCTGGCCTGCGGGCCGCTGCATTTCGACCCCGCCACCCAGCGCTTCACCGTGGGTGCGGAAAGCCTGTCGTTGTCACCACGCGAGCATGCCGTGTTGCGTGCGCTGATCCAGAAAAGCGGCGAGCCGCTGAGCAAGCAGCACATCCTCGACCGGGTGTTCGCCGACGAGGCCGACGTGAACCTCGAAGCCGTCGAGGTCTACATCCACCGGCTGCGCAAGAAACTGGCTGGCAAGGGCGTGCACATCCTGACCCTGCGCGGCCTGGGGTACTGCCTGGAAGCCGACTCGCCGTGAAGCGGACCCGCAGTCTGAAGTCGGCCCTGCTGTGGTGGCTGGTGCCGGGCCTGGCGCTCATCATGGGTGGCACGTTGTGGCTGTCCAACCAGTGGTTGCGCGACCAGGTCGATACCGCGTACGACCGCGCCTTGGCCGGCGCCTTGCGCGCCATCGATCTGAACGTGTCCACCGCCAGCGGCGGGCTGGCCGTGGAGCAGCCGTTCTTGCTGCTGGAGTTCTTCGAGCTGACCACCAATGCGCGCGTGTACTTTCGCGTCTCCACCGAAGACGGCCTGGCTGAAATCGGCAGCCCTTTCCTGCCGCTGCCGCACGAGCCCCTGATCACCGGCGAGCCGCGCTTTTACTACGCCATGCACGAGGACACACCAGTGCGCGTGGCGGCCATGGCGCGCTTGGCCTCGCCGCCGCTGCCCAACAATCCGGGCACCCGCATCATCGTGCAGGTGGCCGAAAGCCTGGGCACACGGGAGGTGTTCTTGCACCATGTGTTGCGCCGCTCCGTCGAGCGCGATCTGCTGGGCATCGCCATGAGCATGGTGCTGCTCATCAGCGGCGTGGTGATGACGCTGCGGCCGCTGACCCGCCTGCAACACGATCTCGAGGCGCGGCCGGCCGACGACTTGCGGCCCATCGACGACAAAGACCTGCCCTCTGAGGTGCGCCCGCTGGTGGCAGCAGTCAATCGCCACATGGCACGCTACGCCGAGATGGCGCGCACACAGCAGCAGTTCCTCGACGATGCGTCTCACCAGCTGCGCACCCCCTTGAGCGTGCTGCGCACCCAAGTGGATTTCGCGCTGCGCGAAAGCGACCCGGACGAAGTGCGCCGCGCTTTGCATGCCATGCACGAGGGGCTGGACCGCGCGGTGCGCATGGCCAATCAGATGCTGGCCCTGGCGCGCGCCCGTGAAGCCTCGCTGGCCGAAGGAGGCCTGGCCGTCGAGCCCGTCGATCTGGTCGAGCTCGCCCAGGGCGTGGCGCGCCAGCTGCTGCCCCAGGCCCGAACCAAGCGCCTGGACTTCGGGGTGGACACGCCACCCGCCGCGGTGCAGGTGCGCGGCAGCGAGTGGCTGCTGCGCGAGGCCCTGCTCAACCTCGCAGACAACGCGATCCGCTACACCCCTGCCGGCGGCGCCATCACGCTGCGCGTGTGCAGCGACACGCGCCACGC
>NZ_JBKBVU010000046.1:0-20033 GCF_046289365.1 Caldimonas sp.
TTTGGGGTGGGGTGTTGTTGTGGTGCTTGGTCCTACTCCTCTCTCTTTTTTTTTTGTTTTTTTTTTTTTCCCCCCCCCCCCCCCCCCCCAGGCCGCGCTCGGGGTGGTGCACGCGGTGCACCACATCGGTGGGCTGCAGTTGCTCCTCCAGTTGCTGGCGCCGCACCAGCAAGGGGTGGTCTTCTTTGGGAACACGGGCCAAGGCGCAACCGGGGTGTTCGATCATTTCCTGGGGCGTCACCCCCCAAAAGGAGTACAGCCGAGGGCTCAGATACTCGAAGTGACGGCGGTCCGGGGTGGTGATGAACACATGGTCGTCCAAGGTGTCGACGAGCTCCCGGAAACGCGCCTCAGATTCCAGCAAGGCCTGCTGGGCCCGGCGGCTGTCGGTCACATCGCGAGCCACCACCACCAGGGCATGGGGCACACCGTCCTGGCGCCGCAGCGTGAGATAGCGCACATTGAGATGGCGCTCGCCGCGCCGGCGGGTTCTCCAGACGAGGTCATCCTCGATCCAGCCTCCTCCGGCCAGCGCCCGCTGCACCGAGGGCCCCAGCATGGCTGCGAGTTGGCGGCCGTAAGCCTGCTCGGGCGGACGGCCGATCATTGCCTCGCGCCGCACGCCGAACTCCCGCTCGGCCTGCCGGTTCACCTGAATCAAACGCAGATCGTGCGGGTTCATCACGAACAGACTCACCGGCAGATGCTCGATGAGGTCGTCGAGCCAACGGCGCTCGCGCTCGATTTGCTCGGTGCGGCGTTCCAGGCCGAGCCGGGCGGCCTCGATGCGGGCCAGCAAACCGAGCTGACGGCCGGCCAGCCTGAGCAGGGCCTCATCGGCCACCGGGTCGCCGATGCGCGTACCCAACAGCTCGAGCAAGCCGGCTGGAGCCTGGTCGTCCCACACCGGCACCCACACCCGGCCGCCATCTTCGGGCCAGCACGGTGCCCGGCGCGCGATCGCCGACCCTGCCTGCCCGTCGTCATCGCGCACCGGGCGCAGCGCCCCGAGATCAATGTGGCTGTGGGCTTCGCGAATGTCTTCCTCCCAGGGATAGATCAACCCGGCGCGGCCGTTCCAGTCGTCCACCCGCCACACCGTCCAGGCCCGCGCCTGCAAGGGCCCGGCCAGGCAACGGCCCACCGCGGCGAGGGCCGAGCCCAATCCGCGGGCATCGAGCACGGCCTCCACCACGGCGCGCTCGACCGAAGCGCGGTCGAGCACGGCAGTGACGGCTTCGGAGCCGGCCGGCAGCGGAACGGGAGCTGACATCATCATGCGTCGATCACATCCAACCCCCCGCGGCGATGCGGGAAGCACTCGTCGGAACTTCGGCTCGAACCGCAGCAACTTGAGCCCAGGTGGGGGGACGGCGCGGCCGGGCGCGCCCGATCTTGGCGCCAGTGATGCGCCGGCCGCGAAAGGAGACGGGGAAAACCGAGAAAGAGTTGGCAAAGACACGTCCTTACAATGCGCCGCATGAGCGAAAGGCCCGCCGCCCCCTGCCCTGCCCCGCCATCGACACGCCCACCGTCCGCGTTCCAGGGGGCCCGCCTGCTGGTGGCCGCAGGTCTGGGCGCCGGGTTGACGCTGGCGTGGCTGGCCTTCAGCGTGACCGGCGCCGCCTGGATGCGCACCTCCTGGGCCGAGGGCTGGCTGGCGGTGGCGGGCTCGGACGTGCTGCTGCTGGTTTTTGCCCTGGGGCTGGTGCTGCTGGGGGGGGTGTCGTGGTGGTTCGTGCGACGCGACGAGGCGGCCCGCCGTGCGCAGGCCCTGGCCCACACCCAGGCCCGCGAGCTGCTCGAACTGCTGCCGTTCTGGTATTGGGAAACCGATGCCCGGCACTGCCTGACGCGCCTGCGCCCGCCCCCGCAGGCCCCGGCCTCGGACTGGCATTTCGACCAGCGTCTGGGCCGGCCGCTGTGGGAAGACTTCGGCAGCGGGGCGGGGTTGTGGCAGGCTCACCGCCGCATGCTCGACGGTCAGCGCCCCTTCCAGGACCTGCCCACCCACCGGCGCGAGGCCGACGGACGCACCAGCTTGTGGCTGCTGAGCGGCCGGCCCCGCTTCGATGCCGAGGGACGCTTCGTGGGCTACCAGGGCACGGCCCGCGACGTGTCGGCGCGGGTGGAGCTGCAGTTCGACCGGCAGATCGGCCTGAAGCTGCTCGACACGGTGCCCAGTGCGGTGGTGCTGGCCGAATCGGCCGGCGACGGGCAGGCCGGCTACCGCATCCGCTACTGCAACGAGCGGGCCGCGCGCTGCATCGGCCAGTCGGCCGCGCTGCTGGCCGGGCGCGACGTGCTGGAGGCCGCCCGCGAGGCCCGCACCTGGCCGCTGGCCCCCTTGCTGCAGGCCCTGGGGCAGGCGCCGCAGGCCGAGCCGACGCAGCCCGAGGACCGCCGCTGGGAGATGCGGGTGGAGGCCTTTGCCTTCGAACACGGGGGCTCGCAGCGCAAGGCCCTGCTGCTGGTGTGCACCGAAGCCCGGCCCACGGCCGACGAGGCCACCCAGGCCGAGCGCCTGGCGGTGGAGCGGGAGCTGGAGTCGTTCAGCTACACGGTGTCGCACGACCTGCGTGCGCCCATCCGCGTGATCGAGGGCTTCACGAAGATCCTCAAGGAGGATTACGCGCGCTCGCTCGACCGCATCGGCAACGACCACCTCGACCGGGTGCTGGGTGCGGCCGCGCGCATGAACGGCATGATCGACGCGCTGCTGGCGCTGTCGCAGCTCACGGCCAAGCCCGTGGTGGCGCAGCCGGTGAACCTGAGTCAGCTGGCGCACTACATCGTCGAGGATCTGCGCCGCCAGGCGCCGCAGCGCCGCGTGGACGTGCACATCCAGGACGGGCTGAGCGTCCAGGGCGATCCCACGCTGATGCGTGTGGTGCTGGAGAACCTGCTGGGCAACGCCTGGAAGTACTCGGCGCGCACCGAGCACGCACGCATCGAGCTCGGGGCGACGCAGCAGGACGGGCGCTGGGTCTATCACGTCAAGGACAACGGGGCGGGCTTCGACATGCGCTTCGCCGATCGGCTGTTCGGCGTGTTCCAGCGCCTGCACAGCGCCAACGACTACCCCGGCACCGGCGTGGGGCTGGCGACGGTGCAGCGCATCATCCGCCGCCATGGCGGGCAGATCTGGGCGGAATCGGAGGTCGGTGCCGGCGCGCGCTTCTACTTCACGCTGGGCGAGGCCCGCCCGGGCGGCACGCTCAGCCCGGGGCGCTGAGGGTTTCCAGGGCGCAGACGAAGCGGCGCGCCTGCTCGTCCAGGCTCAGGCCGTCGTGCAAAGCCTGGCGGCGCAGCCGCTCCAGCGCCTGCCGCCGATCGAGCGAGAAGCGGTGCATGGCAATGCCCACCGCCAGGGCCACGACCTGCTCCAGCGCCTCGTCGCCCCCAGGGCCGCCCGGATCGTTGGCCGGGCGCAACGGCTCGGCCCGACGCGACTGCTGGTGCGCGAAGGCGGCTTCCACCGCCGGGACGATCTGGCGAATGTCCAGCGGCTTGACGAGGTAGGCCACGGCACCCAGGGCCTTGACCTTCTCGAGGGTGGCGTCGTCGGAAAAGGCCGACAGGAACATGAAGGGGGTGTGCAGCGAGGTGCGCAGGTACTCGGCCACGTCGAAGCCGCTTTTGCCCTCCATGCGGATGTCGAGCAGGGCCAACCCGGGCCGGTGCTCGCGGGCCAGCAGGATGGCGTCGTCGCCGTTGTCGGCGTCGATGACCTCGTAGCCGGCCTGCGACAGCCCGTGCGTGAGCGTCGCCAGCACCAGCCGGTCGTCGTCCACCACGAGGATCTTGCCCTTGTTCGTCACGCTGTGCCTCGCCACCTGCTTCGCGCCCGGGGGTGAGGCCCCCGGCCGGGTTGAAAGTGTATTGTCGTCCAACTTCGGCCGGGAATCACGTCGGCTGGCGCGTGGCACCGGGCGGCACGAGCCGGACCGTGGCGCAGACCCCGTCGTCGCCGTCGGGCTGCAGTGAAAAGCGGGCGCTGCGCCGCGGCAGCAGGGCACGGATCAGCCCCAGTCCCGAGACGCCGGCGGGCACCCGGTCGAGCGAGAAGTCCTCGGGCAGCCGGCCGCGGTTGCGCACGCTGATGCTCACCGCGTCGGCCTCGCCCTCGAGCACGCAGCTCACCTCGCCACCGGGGCTGTGCTTCACGGCATTGGTCAGCAGCTCGTTCAGGCTGAGCGCGATCGGGATGGATTCGGCCTCGGGCAGCACCCACTCGCCGGTCCCCTCGCCCCGCTCGTGCAGGACGATGGCGCGGTCGAAAGTGCGCTGCACCGAGCCGGTGATCGCCTGCACCACCTTGCGCAGGCGCAGCGGGCCGCTGGCGCCGACTTGCAGGCCATAGACATGGGCGATGGCCTGCACCTGGCCGGCCACCTCGCTGATCGGGCCGGCCATCTCGGGCTTGCGCTGGGCGATCTGCTGCAGCAGGCCGGCCACGCCTTGCAGGTTGTTCTTGATGCGGTGGTGCACCTCCTTGACGAGCAGCTCACGCTGGGCGATGGCCGCCTCCAGGCGGGCCTCCTCGGCGGCGCGCTGCTCGGTCACGTTGGTGGCCACGAGCAGGAGCTGGTCCGCGGGTTCGCCCGGCTGGGCCAGGGGCATGAAGCGTGCATCCCACACAGTGGGCTGCCCCTTCACACGCACGCGGTACTCCTTGTGCGTGACCCCCTCGCTGCGCAGGGCCTCCTGCATGTCGGCACGGAATTGCGCGGCCTCTTGCGGGCCGTAGATGTCCTCGGGGGTGGTGCCGACCAGTTCGTCGATGCGCCGTCCGGCGATGTCGGCGGCCGTCTGGTTGATCTGCAGGACCTTGAGCGTGCGGGCATCGCGCAGCGTGATGGCCAGGGGCGCCAGCTCGATGATGCGCTGCAGCGAGGCGCGGGCCTGGGCGATGCGGCGTTCGGCCTGACGGCGGCTGTCGATGTCCAGCAGCGCGAAGGTCAGCTCGCGCCCGCCCAGGGCGTGCGCGCCGGTGACCACGGCATTGCCGACGACCCAGAAGCGGCGGCCGTCGCGCGCAGCCACCTCGCATTCGAAGTTATGGGTCTGGCCCTCGTCCAACCGGGCCAGCAGCGCCTGGTCGCGGAAGGGATGGGCCGGATCGTCGGAGGCCACGACGCTCATGGGTCGTCCGGCGAAGTCGGCCAGTTCACCACCGAACATGCGGCGCGCCGAGCGGTTCATCCACTCGATGCCGTGAGGCCCCACGGTCACGATGCCGACGAAGACCGAGTCGAGGATGGCACGCGTGCGCTCGGCCTGGGTCACCAGGGCCTGCTCGGCCCGGTGGCGGGCATCGACGTTGACGTAAGAGGCGATCACCCCGCCCTCGGGCCGGCCGGGTTCGACCAGGCGTTTGCTCACCTGCACCCATTGCAGCCGGCCGTCTTTGCGGCATAGCACGCGCTCGCCGGCCCAATGCCCCACCTCGGCCAGGGCACGCGCCTCGGCGTGTTCGCGGCCATCCGGATCCCACTGCGCGTCGAAAAGTTCGGACTCGAAGCGCTGCTCGAGTTCTTCCAGGGGATAGCCGCTGAGCAGGCTGAAGCCTTCGTTGGCCCGCTGCACCCGGCCCTGGCGCAGGAACACGATGCCCACGTCGGACAGGCTGAACATCAGCTCGCGGTCGCGCACCACGGCTTCGAGCTCGATCTGCTGCGACTTGAGCCGGGTGATGTCCGACAGCACCGCGATGGACTCGAGCTCCGGCCCGGGGCTGTCCATGCGGCGCATCGACAGGGCGCACCAGCGGGCCTCGCGCCCGGGCAGGCGGATCTCGATCTCGGTCTCGAACTGCCCGGCCGAGGCCAGGGTGTTCAGGGCCTCGTGGGCGAGGTCCTGGTCCTGACCGGCATCGCGCAGCAACTCGCCCAGGCGCGGTTCGAGCGGGGGGCTGCCTTCCAGGCCCAGCAGGTGCTCGAACTGGCGGTTGTAGCGCAGCAGGGTCTCTCCGCGCAGGTAGGCGATGCCCGCCGAGGTGCTTTCGAGGATGGTGGTGAGCTCGCGCAACAGCCGGTCGTTGCGCTGCTGGGCCTGGTGCTGCTCGGTCACATCCAGCGTGATCACCGAGGTGCTGCGCTTGCCCGAGCTGAGCACCCGGGGCTCCACGCGCGTGAGCAGCCAGCGCAGGCCCAGCTCGGGGTGGACGATGGCGTAGCGGGCCTCGGCACGCTCGCCGCTGCGCAGCGCGCGCTGCACGCGGTCGAAGTCGGCCAACGTGTCGGAACGCACGAGTTCGCGGCTGATGGCCTTGAGCTGACTGGACGGCAGCACCTGCCCGGCAGCCGCCGCGCCGGTGGGGTGGAAGCGGCCGCGTTGGTCGTCGAAGAGCGCCAGCCCCGCATGGGCGGTCTCGACGAGGGCACCGAGTTGCGATTGGGCTCGGTCCAGCTCGTCCTCGGCCGTGCGGTCCTCGATGACGGACATGAAGCGTCGCCGCCCCTGATGGGTTTCGAGACAGCGCACCACGGCGCGCAGCGAGCGATCCTCGCCGTCGGGATGTTCGACCCATCCATGGCGCAGCAGCGGCGGACTGCCCGGGTGCAGCCCGGCCAGCGGACCGCCGCTGTACCAGCCCAGCAGGTCGCGCAGGCTGTTGTGCACGTCGGCCAGCGAGGCCGGCAGCTCGCCCACGAGCTGGGCCAGCGCCGGATTGCTGCGCACCACCAGACCGTCCTCGTCGAAAAGCATCATGCCCACCGGCGACAGGTCGAACCAGTGATCCAGCTCGGCCGCCGAGCGCTCGGCCATCTCGCGCGCGAGCACCTCGCTGGTGCAGTCCTGCAGCACCGAGAAGCGCCAGGACGCGCCGGGCGCGGTGCCACGGATCACATGGGTGACGGCCCGGTACCAGCGGGTGTGCCCCTTGGCGTCGATGAGCCGGCGCTGCGTGAAGGCCGAGGCGTCGCCGCCTTCGCCCAGCGCCAGGGTGAGCTGCTGGCGGGTCTCGCGCTGGGCTTCCCGGTCCTGCGGGTGCAGCAGCACGATCGGGTCCAGGCCGATGAGCTGGTCGCGCGCAAAGCCGGTGTAGTCGATCATGGCCTGGTTGACATCCACCAGGCGCTGTTGCGCATCCTGCAGGGTGACGGGAAAGGGAGAGTCCCAGAACATGCGCCGCAGTTCGCGCAGCGCTTCGGGCTCGGCAGGCATGGCCGCGGGGACGCTGGCCGCCGTCTGCGCCGGGCTCAGACGCAGCCACCAGCGCCGGCCGGGCTGCTGGGCCAAGGCCAGCCGCCAGGCCTGCCCGCCAGGGCCCATGACCCGCGGGCCCAGCATCCAGGCCTGGGGGGACTCCGCAGGGGCCAGCCGCCCCGCCTGGCGCAACTGGGCCAGCACCCACTGCACGGCCGACAGCCCCAGCGCACCCACCAGGGTGTGCACCGTCGCACCCGGTGCGGTGCGCAGCCGCTCACGCGCCGCCCGGTTGGCCAGCTCGACGCGGCCGGTGTCGTCCAGCCACAGGCCGGGCTCGGGCTGTTGCTCGAAGTCCGGGGCCTGGTCGGAGGGCGGATCGGCGTTGACGGCGCTCATCGAGGCGGCAGGCGACGCAGGGGCTGAGAGGGAGGAGCCGTCATGGACATGTGGCTTGCAAAGACCGCTGTCGGCCCTCCCGGACGGCCGGCGAGGGGCGTGTGCGTGCCCCAGTGTAGAGCAGCCCCGCCGCTGCGCAAACCCGGGCGGCCGAGCACCGGGCTTGGCCTCACTCGAGCTGGTTGGCCATGGTCAGCGTGCCCAGCACGGCGCGGTTGACCTCCTGCAGGCTCATCAGCAGGTGTTCGGCATGCTCATGGATCACCGGCGCGGTCTCGGATTCGACCGCGCGGGCCAGCTCCAGGTAGGGATGGTGCGGCCCCTGGCCGTCGACCAGGGCCTGGTAGACCCGCTCGGGCACGGGAATGGTCTTGAGCAGTTCGTCGAAGGGCTTCTGGAAGATCTTGTCCAGCAGCGAGAAGACGCCGCAGATGAAGACCTCGCCGCGGGTCTCGTCATCGCCCGTGTGGGCCACGAGCTGCTCCATGAAGATGCCCCGGCGCACCGAGGCGTACATGACCGGGCGCATGTTGACGTCCTTGCTGGCCGTGGCCAGCAGCAGGGCCAGCCAGCGCTTCAGTCGCTTGTAGCCCAGCAACATGATGGCGTGTCGGAAGGAGCCGATCTCCACGGACAAGCCGAAAGCCGGGGAGTTGATGTAGCGCATGAGCTGGTAGGCCAGCGAGGGGTCACGCTTGAGCACGGCCTCGAGCTTGTCGATGTCCTCGCCCTCATCGACACGGCGGATCAGTTCGACCAACACGGCCATGTCCGGCTGCCCCGAGCGGCCGCCGGCCGCAGCCGCCGCGCCCGTCACCTCCTCGATGGGCCAGCCCAGGATGGCCAGCGCCCCGCGCGCGAAGCTACCCTCCATCTCGGCCACGGTGCGCACATTGCTCTGGATGAAGCCCATGTGGCGCGCCACGCCGGGTTCGACATGGCCGGGGACCTCGTTCCTGCGGCGATCGTCGGCCAGGTCGATGATGGAATGCTTGAAGCACGGCAGGATCTCGCGCGGCAGCAGCGAGGGCGGACGGCCGTGCAGCAGCAGGGTGTTGCCGTTGGCATGGAGCTGGGCGATGACCTGCGTGTTGGCCGGGTCGCAGGCGATGAACGACGGGATCTCGACCATCACCGACGACAGCGGCCGGGCCCGCAGCAAGTCGTTGAGCAAGGTCTCGCTCATGACGTTGAGCGACACCGGCTGCCCGCCTTCGGGCCAGACCTCGGCGATCGCCGCCAGCAGGTGGTCGGCCTTCAAGGCCTCCTGCGTGCGCAGCGACGACACGGTCAGACGGGTGGCCACGATCTTGCGGCTGCGGTCCACCATCGGGGAATAGCTCAGCGCGATGTTGCGCAGGACGTCGTTGTCCATGGGCAGCGGGTTCGATGCAGTGTCGTTGGAAGGCAGGGCCCGCGGCGGCTCAGCCCAGATACTGGAACAGGCTCATGCGCTGGACCATGCCGTAGGTCTTGAGGACTGCATCGTAGCCGGTTTGCTTGTTCTGGAACTCGGAGATGGCCTGCACCATGTCCAAATCTTCCGCATTCGAGCGATCTGTTTGCGCATTGAGTTTGAGGGCGGACAAGCGGTCTTCGACACCGTCGATGCGGTGGAGGGTGTCGCCCACGGCACTGCGCACGCTTTGCATGCGCGCCAGCACGGAATCGAGGTTGCGCAGGCCGTCGGTGGTGGTCTGCACCACCTCGGAAGGGGTGGCGCTGCCGTCGCGCAGGCCCGCGATCGCGCGGTCCAGGGCCTCGAAGACGCTCAGCGTGGGAGTGCTGGGCATGATGCGGAACTCATCACCGTTGGCGGGCGTTCCGCTGATGTTGAACGCAATCCCGTCGATCGAGATGGCCGTGCCGGATTGGTAGGTGCCGCTCGTGGCAGCCCCCACGGGAGCGCCGGTGCCGGGATCGCGCCGCTGGATGGTGTAGGTGGTCCCGGCCCCTGTGACGGTGAAGCTCACGTCGTACCGCAGCTCTTGGATCAACGAGGGATCAGTCACCCGACCGGCATCGATCCAGGCCGCACCGTTCACGTTGACGCGCTGTGTCTCGAACACCCCGTTGCCGGTGGCCGCGCTCATCCAGGCCGCGTTTCCGTCGACCGTGGATGGCAGCGCTTCGCCCGAGGCCACGGACACGGCGCCGGCGATGCCCACGAACTGCACGCCGGCCGCACCATCGACGAAGGGTTCGCCCGAGGCGCCTTGCCCGGCAAAGAGGTAATTGCCCGCGCCGTCTTGTCGGTTGGCAATCGACAACAACTGGTCACGGATTTGCTGCAGTTGCGCTGCCAGGCCGCGCCGCTCGGCTGCGGTGTAGCTGCCGTTGCCTGCGGCCACCAGGGTTTCTCTTGCCGACTGCAACAAACTGACGGCGCTGCCCAGCGCACTTTCGGCCAGCGTCATGGCCGAGCGGCTGGCCTCGACAGCGCGTTGCGAGACGAGCGCGCGGTCGACTGCGGCCGCGGCACGCTCGGCACGCGCTGCGGCGGTGGGGTCGTCGCTGGCGCGCAGCACGCGCTTGCCGCTGGTCAGACGCACCTGGGTGTCGGTGAGGTCGACTTGACGGTCTTGCAGGTTCTGGATCGCGTTCTGGTACGCCGTGGCGGTGGCGATGCGCATGAAGAAATCTCCGATCGGTCAGGACAGGTCAGCGCCCGGCGGTCTGCAAGATGGTATCGAAGACTTGCTGAGCCACTTGCAGCACCTTGGCGGCAGCCTGGTAGGCCTGCTGGAACTGGATGAGCCGGGCGGCCTCCTCGTCGAGGTTGACGCCGGAGAGATTGTCGCGAGCAGCCTGGGCATCGCGGGCGATGGCCTTGGACATGTCGGCCGAAGCCTGGGCCCCCTGCACACGGATGCCCACGTCGGCCAGGACGCTGGCGTAGGCGTTGGCCAGGGTTTCGCCGCCCACCATGGGTTCATCGCGCAGGTCGAGCAAGGCCAGCGCGTTGCCGTTGTTGCTGGCCAGCGCGCCGGACACTGCCGAGGTGGAGCGGATCTCGATCGTGTCGCCGGCCTGGGGCACGCCGGTGAGCGTGAGCTCCCAGCCATTGATGCGGATGGGCTCGCCAGGCACGAGCGTGGTGCTCGGTGTGCCGCTCACCGGCCCGACGATGCTGAAGGTCGTGGGCGAGGTGAAGACGATCTGCAGCGGCTCATCGAGGTTGGGATCGGCCTGCCGGGGCCGCAGGACGCCCACCCCCATGGTGCCTTGATTGGAGGGACTGACCACCGCGACCACCGGAGCGGCTGCTGCGATGCCCATGGGATCGGACAGCGCAGCGCGCAGGTCGCTGGCTGCAAAGCGCACGGGCTGAATCAGGAAGCGGTCGCCTTCGGCGGGCGTGCCAACCGGCACGGTCAAAGTGATGCCTGCTTCCTGTGTGCCGGGGGTGTAGGACGTCCAGGCCCCGTCGGGCAGGCGGCGCAGCTGCCAGGCCCCGCCTTGAAAGCGCAGCTCCAAGTCCGTGGCCTGCAGCGCGGTGGCCTCGGTGATGGCCACTGCGATCTGCGCCGTTCCGGTGTTGGCAGCGTGAGGCAAACTGCGCGGCGCGCCCACGCTCAGCAGCGGCCCTCCCGCATTGCCATTGAGGTCGTAGCCCAGGGCCTGCTGCTCGTTCAGACGGGCCGCGAGCACCGCGGCCATGCGGCCGACCTGATTGATGGCCGCTGGCAAATCCTGGCTTTGCACGCGCAGCATGGCCGCCAGACTCCCGCCGCCCAGGCTGCTTTCGACCAGGGGGCGATCCACCCCTGCCTCGCGCAGGCCCAGCCGTCCGATGCTGTTGTCGTAAGGGTCTGGCACCAGCGTGAGCGGCAAGGCGTCGTTGCCCAGCACCAGGCGCTGGCCGCCGGCGATGAACAAGCCCACCGTGCCATCGTCGGCAGGGATCTGGGTGACCTGGATGAACTGGCTGATCCGGGCGATGAGCTGGTCACGCTGATCCAACAAATCGTTGGGTTCGTGTCCCAGTCCTTTGACGCGCGCGATCTGCTGGTTCAGATCGGCCACGCGCCGGGTCAGTTCGTTGACGGTGCCAATGGAGGTTTTGAGGTCTTGCGTGATGCTTTGTTGCAAGGCCGTCAACTCGCCCGCGGCCGAACGGTAGCCAGAGGCCAAGGACTCCAGGCGCGACAGCACCACCTGGCGGGCCGAGGAATCCGAGGGGTTGCTGGCCACGTCGACAAAGGCGTTGAGCAGCTGACCGGCAGCAAAGCCCAGGCCCGATTCGCCCATGCGAAATGCCTTCTCCATGCGCTGCAGATAGTCCAGGCGCGTGGCATCGCCGGCCGCCACGGCGGCGGTGTGGGCCGCCTCGGCGCTCAGGAAGGCGTTGTGGGCGCGCTCGACGGTGGTGATGTTCACCCCCTTGCCGAAGAAGCCGGCCCCGCTGAACTGTCCGCCAGCGGTTTCGAGCTGCACCGTCTGGCGAGAATAGCCCGGCGTGTTGGCGTTGGAGATGTTGTTCGCCGTGGTGTTGAGCTGCGCCTGCGCGGCGAACATCGTGCGCGTGCCCAGGCTGATGAGTCCGCTCATGATGGATCCTTAACTCATGGCGCGCTGCAGCCGCAAGGTGGTGTTGATGACGCGCGTGAGCTTTTCGGCATAGGCCGGATCGGTGGCATAGCCGGCGTCCTGCAGTCCTTGCGCGAAGCCTTGGGCCGTGTGCCCCTGTTCGATCACGCGGGCGTAGCGCTGGTTGTTCTTGATCAGTCGGGCGTAGTCGCGGTAGGCGTCGTTCAGCGAGTCGTAGGCGCGGAACTTCTGCACCATCTTGCGCGGCTCGCCGTTGACGTACTCCGTGGTGACGACCTCGGCCACCTTGCCCTGCCAGCCCGCCGTGGCCTTGATGCCGAACACGTTGTGCGAGGAGGTGCCGTCGGCGTTCCGGATCTCACGACGGCCCCAGCCCGACTCGTGGGCGGCCTGCGCCAGGATGAAGTGCTCCGGGATGCCGGTCTCTCGCGAGGCGAGCTGCGCGGCCGACCAGTGCTCGCGCAGGAACTCGCCCTGCGGCCCGGCCGCCCGCGGTGCGGACAGCGCCGCCGGCAGCGGGCGCGGCGCCGAAGGGCCCGGCCCCGGGGGCGTGGCCGGCGCGCCGATGTGCCGCTCAAGCTGTCGCGCGATCAGGTCGGCCAGGCCGCCGGGCAGGCCGGTGAGCCGGGCGGCGTATTGCTGGTCGAGCAGGTCGGTGCCCAGGTCGGAGCCGGCGTTGTCGATGAGGCCGGCGGCCATCGTGGTCGCGCGCATGCTCTTGAGCAGCTCCTGCATGAACACGGCCTCGAATTGGCGTGCGGCCTCTTTCACAGCCGCACGCGGGTCCTGTCCTGCCCGTGCGCGAAGCGAGTCCAGCGACTTGACGTCGCCGGACAGGCCATGCTGCAGCGCCAGGGGCGAGTTCATCAGATCACCTCGAGTTCGGCCTGCAAGGCGCCGGCCGCCTTCATGGCCTGCAAGATGGCCAGCAGGTCCATGGGCGTGGCCCCCAAGGCGTTGAGGGCACGCACGACATCGGTGAGCTGGGTGCCGGCCGGCACCTCGATCAGGGAGCCGCCGTCTTGCTTGATGCGAATGTCGGCCTGCTCGGCCACCACGGTCTCGCCGCGAGACAACGGCGCCGGCTGGCTGATGACCGGCGTGGAGCTGATGGTGACCGACAGGTTGCCATGCGCCACGGCCGCCGGCAGCAAGGTGACGGCCTGGTTCATCACGATGGAGCCGGTGCGCGCATTGAGCACGACCTTGGCTGCCGGCGCCGCCCCCTGCACGCTGAGGTTCTCGATGTCGGCCAGGAAGGCCACACGTTCGCCGGGCGACTGGGGGGCGCGCACGCGCACGGTGCGACCGTCCAGCGCCTCGGCCACGCCTTCACCCTTGGCACGGTTGATGGCCAACGCCACTTGGCGCGCGGTGTGGAAGTCGGCGGCGTTGAGGTCGAGCTGCAGGAACTCGCCTTGGTGCAGCGGCGTGGGCACGCTGCGCTCGACCGTGGCTCCGCCGGGAATGCGACCGGCGCTGAGGTGATTGACCTGCACCTTGCTGCCGCCGGCCGAGGCACCGGCGCCACCCACGATGAGATGGCCCTGCGCCAGCGCGTAGATCTGACCGTCGGCACCTTTGAGCGGCGTGGCGATCAGCGTGCCGCCGCGTAGCGATTTGGCATTGCCCAGCGACGCGACATTGACATCGATGGCCTGCCCGGGCTGCGCAAACGGTGGCAATTGGGCCGTGACCATCACGGCGGCCACATTCTTGAGCTGCATGTTCACCCCGGGCGGGATGGTCACCCCCATTTGCTGCAGCATTGCGGTGATGCTTTGGGCGGTGAACGGGGTCTGCGTGGTTTGGTCACCGGTGCCGTCCAGCCCCACGACCAGGCCATAGCCCACGAGCTGGTTGGGCCGCACGCCCTGGACGGAGGCCACTTCCTTGATGCGCTGGGCCTGTGCAGGCAGTGGCCACCACAGCGCGGTGCTCGCCGCCACGGCTGCCACGGCGATGGCGATGCGCAGGAATCGGTCGTAGCGGGTGTTCATTTCGGCCCAAGTCCCAAAAACTTGAGGCCATTGTTGGCCGCGTTCAGAAGGGGATAACGCTCAAAAAGAAGCGTGCAAGCCAGCCAATTCCCTGCGCCTCGGCCTGCTGGCCGCGGCCGCGGTAGTCGATGCGCACGTCGGCGATCTGCGAGGAGTTGACGGTGTTGCCGGGCTGGATCGCGCGCGGATCGACGCGGCCCGTGAAGCGCATCACTTCCACATTCTGGTTCAGGCCGATCTGCTTTTCCCCGCCGATGATGAGGTGGCCATTGGGCAGCACCTCCAGCACGGTGGCACTGATGGTGCCGGTGAAGTTGTTGGCCGCTTCCGTGCCGCCCTTGCCGGAGAAGGTGTTCTCGGATTTTCCGCCCACGCTGGCGCGGCCGAAGGAATTGGGGTTGATGCCCGGCAGCGCCGTGATGCTGCCGTTGATGCTGCCGGTCTTTTCCACCGTGGAGGCCGAGCGCTGGCTGGCTTGCACGCGCTCGACGATGTTCACCGTCAGGCTGTCGCCCACCAGGCGTGCGCGGTGGTCTTCGAACAGCGGCCGATAGCTGGCCGCTTGGAACAGCCCCCCGTTGTTGGCCGGCGCGTAGGCCACGGGCTGAGGACGGGCCGTCATCGCTTCGGGCATCTCGACCTTGGGCGCCATCGTCTGGCAGCCGGCGAGCAGGCCGGCGCCCAGGACCACACCGCAGGAGATCAGGCGTTGCATCATGGATCCTCGACGGTGGGCATCAGAGCTGGGCCAGGCGCTGCAGCATCTGGTCGGAGGTCTGGATGGCCTTGGAGTTCAACTCGTAGGCCCGCTGGGTCTGGATCATGCCGATCAGCTCCTCGACCACGTTGACATTGGAGGTCTCGAGAAAACCCTGCTGTAAGGTGCCCAGGCCTTCGCTGCCCGGCACGCCGGCCGTGGGTGGGCCGGAGGCGGCCGTCTCGATGTACAGGTTCTGCCCGCGGGGATCCAGGCCGCCCGGGTTGACGAAGTTCACGAGCTGCAAGGTGCCCAACTGCACCGGCTGGGCCGAGCCGGGCACCACTGCGGTGACCACCCCGTCGGACCCGATCGTGATGCTGAGGGTGTTGGGTGGAATGGTGATGCCCGGGGCCACGGGAAAGCCGTTGTTGGTGACGAGCTGGCCGTTGGCGTCGGTCTTGAACGAGCCGTCGCGGGTGTAGGCCGAGGTGCCGTCGGGCATCTGGATCTCGAAGAAGCCGTTGCCGTTGATCGCCACGTCCAGCGGGTTGGTGGATTGCTGCAGGCTGCCTTGCGCGAAGCTGCGCGCGGTGGCCACGGCCCGTGTGCCCAAGCCCACCTGCAATCCAGTGGGCAACTGGGCCTGCTCGGCGGTGTTGGCGCCGCTTTGGCGCAGGTTCTGGTAGATCAGATCCTCGAACTGCGCGTGGGAGCGCTTGTAGCCGGTGGTGGCCACGTTGGCCAGGTTGTTGGAGACATGGTCTAACTGGACCTGCTGGGCCTCCATGCCGGTTTTCGAGATCCACAGCGAGCGCATCATGGCAGGGGCTCCTTCAGGCGTTGGTCGACAGCAGCTTGGCCGACGCGGTTTCGTTCTGCTCGGCGGTCTTGAGCATCTTCATCTGGTGCTCGAACTGGCGGGCAGCGGAGATCATGGCCACCATGGTCTCGATGGCACTCACGTTCGAGCCTTCGAGTGCACCGTCTTGCAGGCGTGCGTTCGGGTCGGCGGGCAGTTCCTCGCCGTCGGCACTGCGGAACAGGCCGTCGGGCCCGCGCTGCAGCGGGGCCTCGGGCGTCACCATCTTCAGGCGGGCCACAGGCAGGTTCTGTCCATTGGGGGTGCGGGCGCTGATCGTGCCATCGGGCGCGATGCTCAGCTGTGCATTGGGTGGGGCTTGCACCGGGCCGCCGTCGCCGATCACGACCAGGCCGCCCTGGGTCATCAGCGTGCCGTCGGCGGCCACCGTGAGCGCACCGGCGCGGGTGTAGGCTTCGGTGCCGTCCAGGGCCTGCACGGCCAGCCAGGCGTTGCCCTGCATGGCCACATCCAGCGGCCGGCCGGTGTGCTGCACCGGGCCCGGCGCGGCGTCGTAGCCGGTGGTGGTCTCCAGCGCATAGACCCGGGTGCTGGCACCGTCGCCGCGCACCGGCACGGCCCGGAAAGCCTGCAACTCGGCCCGAAAGCCGGTGGTGGACACGTTGGCCAGGTTGTGCGCGAGCACGTCCTGGCGCTGCATCGTGGCCTTGGCGCCGGACATGGCCAGGTAGATCATGCGGTCCATGGAGGCTCCTGCAGTTAAGGCATCAGGGTCAACGCAGGCTCACGAGCGTCTGCAGCACCTGGTCTTGCGTGCGGATGGTCTGGGCGTTGGCCTGGTAGGCCCGCTGCGCGGTGATCATGTTGACCAGCTCGGCCGTGAGGTCCACGTTGGATTCTTCCAAGGCGCCGGCCTGCAGCACGCCCATGTTGCCCGAGCCTGGGGCACTGACGGTCGGAACCCCGGAGGCATAGGTGGCGGCCCAGACGTTACCTCCCAAGGGCTGCAAGCCTTGTGGGTTACGGAAGGTGGCCAATTCGACCTGGCCGGCCGGGCGCGATTGGCCGTTGGAAAAGCGGGCCATGATCACACCGCTGTTGTCGATGGTCACCCCCACGAGCTGGCCGGCCGCGAAGCCGTTCTGCGTGAGGTTGGTCACGCCGAAGGTGGTGCCGTACTGGGTGGAGTTGCCCATGTTGAGCTGGATGCCGGCGATCGGCAGCGTGGAGCTGCCGTCGGGCCGCACGGTGGCGGGCACGTCGATGGGGATGCGTCCATCGGTCGAGGTGCCGCCGCCGCCCATGTAGTAGGTGATCGAGCCGCCGCCTGCGGCGGTGGGGTTGCCGCCCGAGGCGGGCGGATAGTTGATCGTGGCCACCGGCGCGGGGCTGGCGCTCGTGCCTCTCAGCGGCACACCGTTGGCGGTGGCGTACACGTCCCAGGTGTTGGCCGCCGTCTTCTGGAAGTAGTAGGTCACCGCAACGTCCTGACCCATCGTATCGAACAGGGTGACCGAGGTGGCGTTGTTGAAGGTGGTGGGGTCGTTGAAGTTGATGCCGCCACCACTTGGGCGGGTGATGCCGGCACGGGAGTCGAGGTTGAACTCCAGCTCGATGGCGCTGGTGGGGTTGGGGTTGATCCCGGCCGTAGGCAATTGGATGGGGCGCGCCTGTTGAGGCGTGATCACCCCATTGGCATTGGCCACATAACCCAACAAGACCTGGCCTTGATTGTTGACGATGTAGCCATTGCGGTCGACCTTGAACTGGCCGTTACGCGTGTACAGCGGCGGCCCGTCCATCGTGGGCGGTGTATTGGGTGCGGCATTGGGGTCGCGCACCACATCGGCCACCTGGAAGAAGCCCGAGCCGTTGATGGCCAGATCCAGCGGGTTCTCGGTGGTGGTGATGTTGCCCTGGGTGAACTGCTGGGCCACGGCGGCCAGGTTGACCCCGATGCCGATGTTGGTGGTGCCGGCGCCGTTCATCGCGGCCGCGTACATGTCGGCAAACTCAGCGCGCGCGGTCTTGGCCCCGAAGGTGCCTGCGTTGGCGACGTTGTTGCCGATGACGTCCAGGTTCTTGCTGGAGGCGTTCAGACCGGAAAGACCTTGCTGGAAGCCCATGGTGCGTTGTCCTTGTGGGTGGAAAAGCGTGAGCGCTTCAGTGGTAGACGACGGCGGCGACCTTGTTGTAGGGCACGGTCTTTCCGCTGAAGAGGTCGAGTTCAAGGCCGTTGGCCGTGGTGCTCACGGCGCCGACGGTCTCGCGCGCAAAGGTGTCGGCCTGGATCGGGGTCTTGCCCGAAGCGGCACTCACTTTGAACGTCACCTGCGAGGGCTGCGTGCCCTCGGGCGCCGTCCAGAAGAAGTGATGTCGGCCCTTGCCCATGGCGCCGAGGCTGAGACGGTCGATCACCTGGCCCGAGGCATCGGTGATTTCGACGTTGACCAGGTCGGCATCGCCGTGCAGCTCAAAAGCCGCGCGCCCCTGGCCATCGACGATGTTCATGTGATTGCCGGTCACCAACACATCGCGCCCGATGAGGGCCGCGCCCTGCAAGGCCTGCGCCTGGGTGAAGGAGTAGGCCATGGTCTGCAAGCTGCCATTGAGCTTCTCGATGCCGGAGACCGTCTGGATCTGCGCCATCTGGCTCGTGACCTGCGCGTTGTCCATCGGATTGAGGGGATCCTGGTTTTGCATCTGCGCGACGAGCAGCTTCAGGAAACGATCCTGGGCACCGACCTCGTTACTCGCGGAAATCCCGGAAGTGCTGCTCTTGGTGGTGCCGTTGATGGAGGATAGGTCCATGGTGTGCCTTCATGAGAACGGGGTCACTGGCCCATCTGCAAGGTCTTGAGCAGCAGGTTCTTGGCCGTGTTCATGACCTCGACGTTGTTCTGATAGGAGCGCGAGGCGGAGATCATGTTGACCATCTCCTCGACGGCGTTGACGTTGCTGTAAGTGACATAGCCTTCGGCATCGGCCTGGGGATGGGCCGGATCGTGCACGCGGCGGCCGGGGGTGTTGTCTTCGGTCACTTGCACGACCTTCACGCCTGCGGCTGAGGCGTCGCCCGAGCGGGCGCCCATCAGCACGGTCTGAAAGACCACCTGGCGGGCCTTGTAGGCCTGACCGTCGGGCCCGGCCACGGTGTCGGCGTTGGCCAGGTTGCTGGCCACGGTGTTCAGGCGCTGGGACTGGGCGCTGACCGCGCTGCCCGAGATGTTGAAGATGTTGAACATCGACATGGAGATCTCCCTCACTGCCCGGTGATGGCGCTGAGCAGGGTGCGCACGCTGCCGTTGATGAAGCGCAGCGTGGCCTCGTAGCGCACGGCGTTGTCGACGAAGTTGGCGCGCTCGCGGTCCATGTCCACGGTGTTGCTGTCCAGGTTGGTCTGGGCCGGCCGGGCGTACAGCAGCGTGGTGGGCGCGCGCGTGCCCTGGGAGGGCGCGATGTGACCGGCATGGGTGGTGGCAACCGTGCGGGCGCTGCCCTGGCCGCCCTGCCCCGCCGTGGCCTGCTTGAGCGCAGCGGCGAAGTCCATGTCACGCGCCACGTAGCCGGGCGTGTCGGCATTGGCGATGTTGCTGGCGATCACGCGCTGGCGCTCGGCCCGCAGCACCAGGGCCTCGGACTGGAAGTTCAGCGATTGGGTGAGTCGGTCGAGCATGGCGCCATTTCCGTGCGCCCATGCGGGGCGCGGCGTCCGGCTCGGCAACCCGGTGGGGATGCAGGGCCGGCAGGTTGGAGGCCATTGTTCTGCTGCGAGCCGTCGAACATTAGCGGGAATAGCCGCCGAAAACCTGTCCATTTCCCGCCCTGTGCCCAGCGGGTCGGGCCTACAGTGCGAAGCGTCGAACCGCTCAACGCCATGCACCCCACCTGCGCGCCCTCGCTCCGCCTGCTGCGCCGACCGACGGTCGGACGCTGGCTCGTGTGGGCCGCCTGCGTGGGGATGCCGGCCACGGCTGCCGAGATCGACAAAGATCTCCAGACTCACGTGCGTTCACTGGCCCAGGCGCATCACCGGCAACTGTCGAGTGCCGCGGGAGCCCCCGCAGCCCGCCCCACCCGCATCGAGGTGGAGGTGGGTGCGCTCGACCGCCGGGTGAAGCTGGCCCCCTGCGCACGCATGGAGCCTTATCTGCCGGCCGGGGCGCGGCCCTGGGGCCGCACCCGCATCGGGGTGCGCTGCCTCGAAGGACCCACACGCTGGAATGTGTTCCTGCCGGTGACGGTGCGTGTGTTCGGTCCTGCCATCGTGGCCGCCAGCGCGCTGCCGGCTGGCACGCGGCTGCAGCCGTCGCTGCTGCGCACCGTCGAGGCCGACTGGGCGGCCGAGACTTCGCCGGTGCTCGCCGACCTCGACGCACTGACCGATCGGGTGCTGGCGCGGCCGCTGCCC
>NZ_JBKBVU010000268.1:0-3261 GCF_046289365.1 Caldimonas sp.
CAGACACGGCCTGGATTCTAGAATCGGGCTCGAGGACCCCGACACCCATGTTCAGTTTTTTCCGCAAGAAGACCCCGCCGCCTCAGACCCCCTGCGCAGCACCGGCGCCGGCCCCGGCGGCCGGGCCCGCCGAGCCGATCGCCCCGCCCGCCGAAGCGCCCGCGGCCGCCACTGCGGCCGAGCCGATCGCGCGCCGCTCCTGGATGGAGCGCCTGCGCAGCGGCCTGCGCAAGACGGGCAGCAGCCTGTCGCAGGTGTTCACCGGCACTCGGATCGACGAGGCCCTTTATGAGGAGCTCGAAGCGGCCCTGCTGATGGCCGATGCCGGGGTGAAGGCCACCGAGTTCCTGCTGAACGACCTGCGCCGGCGTGTGAAGGAGCACAAGGCCACCGACCCGGCGGCCGTCAAGGCCCTGCTCGTCGACGCACTGGCCGAATTGCTCGCCCCGCTGGAAAAGCCGCTGACGGTGGGCGAACACCAGCCCACGGTGATCATGGTGGTAGGGGTGAATGGCGCGGGCAAGACCACGAGCATCGGCAAGCTCACGCGCCACCTGGCCGATGCCGGCCAGAAGGTGCTGTTGGCCGCGGCCGACACCTTCCGCGCGGCGGCGCGCGAGCAGCTCTCGGTGTGGGCCGACCGCAACCGGGTGGAGATCGTCAGCCAGGAAGGGGGCGACCCGGCGGCCGTGACCTTCGATGCCGTCACTGCCGGCCGTTCGCGCGGCTGCGACGTGGTGATCGCCGACACGGCCGGGCGATTGCCTACGCAATTGCACCTGATGGAGGAGCTGAAGAAGATCAGGCGCGTGATCGCCAAGGCCGATCCGACCGCCCCGCACGAAGTGCTGCTGGTGGTGGACGGCAACACCGGCCAGAACGCCCTGGCCCAGGTCAAGGCCTTCGACGAAGCCTTGCAGCTCACCGGGCTCGTCGTCACCAAGCTCGACGGCACGGCCAAGGGCGGTGCATTGGCCGCGTTGGCGCGCGAGCGGCCGATCCCGGTCTACTTCATCGGCGTGGGCGAGAAGCTGGAGGACCTGCAGACCTTCCAGGCGCGCGAATTCGCGCAGGCGTTGCTGAGCTGATCAGCGGCGGCGGGAGGCCTGCGGCGGCGACAGCGGCGCCGGCGCCGAGTCCAGGTCGTCGAACCAGGTTGACGACGGGGGGTCGGCCACCTCGGCTGCTGCGGGCGGCCGACGCGATGCTGCGGAGCCTTCGGCGCCGCGGGTGCTCACGTGGGCCGCCCCCTCCTCAGTGGTGAGCAGGCCCAAGGACTGCAGGATCGAGGCGCGGGCCTGTTCGACGTCGGGGATCGCACCTTCGTGCCAGACGTGCAGCGGCAATCCGGCCGCGCGGACGACCCGCTCCATGCGCGCCTGCCGCTTGAGGGCGCGCTCGCTGTCCTGACCCTCGGGGGCGCGCACCTCGACGACGGCCACCGCCAGCGAGTTGGGTTCGCAGATGACCAGGTCGGCGCAGATCTGGCCCACGCGGCGCAGCCACTCGGTGTAGGAGTGGCGCGTGGGCACCTTGAGAAAACGCGCCAGCGGCACCTGGGCGAAGACGAGGTGCTCGGGCAGGGCGCGGCGCAGCACCACATAGGCTTCGCGCTCCGGCCCGGTGAGCACGCGCGTGGGCGTGGGCTGCCAGGCCATCAGCGTGTCCAAGGCTTCGACGGTGCGCGGCCGCGAGCCGCTGCCCGCAGCGGGGCGGCGCGTGAGCCAGAACACCAGGCCGAGCACCACGATCGCGGCGAGCACCAGGAGAAGGATCAAATCCATGGCTGGTTCGAATGTCGTGGGGGGCGACTTTAGCGCCCCATTCCGGGCAGACCCTTCATGCCGCCCATGCGTTTCATCAGCTTCATCAGGCCGCCGCCCTTCATCTTCTTCATCATGCCTTGCATCTGCTCGAACTGGTTGAGCAGGCGGTTGACCTCCTGCACCTGCACGCCTGCACCCGCGGCGATGCGGCGCTTGCGGCTGGCCTTGATCAGCTCGGGCTTGCGGCGCTCCAGCGGCGTCATGGCGTTGATGATGCCTTCCATGCGGCGCACCTCGCGCTCGGCGCGCGCCATGTCGGCCTGACCGGCCTTGGCGGCGAGCTGCGTGGGCAGCTTGTCGAGCAGACCCGAGAGCCCGCCCATCTTCTTCATCTGACTGATCTGCGCGAGGAAGTCGTTGAGGTCGAAGCCGTCGCCCGCCTTGACCTTCTCGGCCAACTTGCGGGCGGCCTCCATGTCGACGCCCTTTTGCACCTCCTCGACCAGGGCGACGATGTCACCCATGCCCAGCACGCGGCCGGCATGGCGTTGAGCGTCGAAGACCTCCAGGCCGTCGATCTTCTCGGACACGCCGGCGAACTTGATCGGCGCACCGGTGACGGTGCGCACCGACAGGGCAGCGCCGCCGCGCGAGTCGCCGTCGAGCTTGGTGAGCACGATACCGGTCAGCGGCAGGGCCTCTTTGAAGGCGCGGGCGGTGTTGATCGCGTCCTGGCCCTGCATCGCATCGACCACGAACAGCGTCTCCACCGGCTTGAGGGCCGCGTGCAGCTCGCGGATCTCGGCCATCAGGGCCTCGTCGATGGCCAGGCGGCCGGCGGTGTCGACGATCAGCACATCGAAGTAGTGCCGGCGGGCATGGTCCAGCGCGGCGCGGGCGATGTCCAGCGGCCGGTCGCTCGGCTGGGACGGGAACCACTCTGCACCGGCGGCCCGGGTGACCGTCTTGAGCTGCTCGATGGCCGCGGGCCGGTAGACGTCGGCCGAGACCGTGAGCACCTTTTTCTTGCGCGACTGGATCAGATGGCGCGCCAGCTTTGCGGTGGTGGTGGTCTTGCCCGCGCCTTGCAGGCCGGCCATCAGGATCACGGCCGGCGGCTGGGCCGCGAGGTTGAGGTCGCTGACCCCTTCGCCCATCGTCGCCGCAAGCTCCTTGTGCACCACGCCGACCAGCGCCTGCCCGGGTGACAGCGAGCCCACCACCTCCTGGCCCAACGCACGTTCCTTCACGCGCGCAATGAAGTCGCGCACGACGGGCAGCGCGACGTCGGCTTCGAGCAGCGCCATGCGCACCTCGCGCAGCATGTCCTGGACGTTGCTCTCGGTGATGCGGGCCTGGCCGCGCATCTGCTTGACCAGCCGCGACAGGCGATCGGAAAGGGTGGAGGCCATGGGGGAGGCGGCCGGGGCGATGGGGGACGGGCGCGAAAAAACAACATGCGGATGATTTTTGAACCTCGTTTTTTCTTCTCACT
>NZ_JBKBVU010000269.1:0-3256 GCF_046289365.1 Caldimonas sp.
AGCAAAACGACGGCATCGGCCAGATCAACGCAGCCGTCGGCCAGCTCGACCAGATGACCCAGCAAAACGCCGCCCTGGTCGAGCAGTCCGCCGCCGCCGCCGAGTCCCTGCGCGAACAGGCACAGCGCCTGGCTCAGGTCGTGGCCACCTTCCGGCTGCAAGAGCACAGCGCCACCGCTTGAAGCCCGACACCGCCCTTCCCGCAGGCCCAGTCAAGCCTGCGGAAGCAACAGGGGCTCAAGTCCCCGCCTTTTTGTGCCGAAGACACCGAACACCTGTGTGATCATGAAACAGGAGCCACTATGGGCATGATGCATCCTCCCACCATCCTGCAAGCCCCGGCGGCGCGACAAGGCGCGGTGCGCCCGTCGGCCGGCCCGACCCGCGAATACCTCACCTTCCGCCTGGGCGGCGAGGAATACGCAATCGACATCCTGAAGGTCCAGGAAATCCGAGGCTATGAAGAGCCCACGCGCATCGCCAACGCGCCACCGCACATCAAAGGCGTGCTCAACCTGCGCGGGGTGATCGTGCCCATCGTCGACTTGCGCATGCGCCTGGGCTGCGACAAGGCCGAGTACACCGAATTCACGGTGTCCATCATCCTGACTTTCCGGGACCGTGTCGTCGGCATCGTCGTCGACGCGGTGAGCGACGTCACGGAGCTCAGCGCCGAGCACATCCGCCCGGCGCCGGAAATCTCCGCCGCCGTCGATGCGCGCTACATCACCGGCTTGGGTCAGGTCGGCGATCGCATGCTCATTTTGCTTGACATCGAAAACCTGCTTTTGTCACCCAGCGTCGGCTTGGCGTGCACGGAATCCGTGATGCCCTGATCGGCCCGAAAAAAACAACAACGGAGACCAATAATGCAAATCACTCCATCTGGCAGTGTGTTGATGAAGCAAACCGCCGAAGCGCCCGGACAAGCCCCCAAGCCCGAGGCGGCGATCTCGGGCTTTTTCGCCCATCATGGCATTTGGGCCATCGGAGTGCGATGGTTTCGCAATCTGCGATTCCACACGAAAGCCTCCATCGTCAGCGGGCTGCTTTTGCTGCCCCTGTTGGTGCTGATGATGTGGACGGCCAAAGCACAATGGTTCGAGTGGAATTCGCTGTCCCGGCACGCCGTGGGCACGCAGTTGCTCCAGCAGAGCATCGAGGTCCACCACCTGGTGCTGGAACGCCGCCGCTTGGCGGCGGCTGGGCAATCAGGCACCGCCTCGGCAGCCAGCAACGACCAAGCCTTGAAGCAAGTCACGGCCCAATTGAACGGCTTGGTGCAGCAAACCGAATGGGCCGACGTGCGCGATGCCTGGCAAGCCCTGGTGCGCAGCTTGGATGAGGTGCCCATGAGCGGCGCCCCCACGGAGGTGTTTGCACGCCACAACGCCTGGCTCGATCGCTTCTACGCCTGGCAGTCGATCACGAGCAACCACTCGCGCCTGCGCTACTCTCTTTGGGATCACATCCAGGACACTTGGTATGCCGCCGTGCATGAGCTTCCCCGCCTGGCCGACCAGGTGGCCCGCATGCGCGGCGCCTTGGCGGCCGCCAAGTCCGGCCGTGTCGCTCAAGACGAAGCCGCGCCCATCGTCGCCGCGGCCAGCGCATCCGTTCAAGAGCGCTTGGCCGGTCTGGAACACACCTTGGCCCGAATCGAAGAGCACCAGGGCCTCACCCGGTCCGCGGCCGCCTTGCAGGCGGTGGAGCGTTTGATCCGCGAAGGCGCCCAAGCCTCCGGCGAAGCCCAGGTGTTGCAATTGGGCACACAGGCGATCGAGGCGATCAAGCAGCTCCAGGACGAACTCGTCGGCCAACTGGCTCACGCCGTCGAGGTCGAGAAAGGCGCGCTGGCCAATCATCTCTTGGCCTTTTTGGCCCTGCTGTCGATCAGCTTGTTGCTGGCGGTGTATTTCATCTACTCCTTCTTTCTGGTGGTCGACGGCGGTCTGCGGGAGATCTCCAAGCACATCAAGGCCATGGCCAACGGTGACCTGACCACCCAGCCCACGCCTTGGGGCAAGGACGAAGCGGCACGGGTGATGAACGACCTGCGAGTCACCCAGGAGTCCTTACGGGCGATGGTGCGCGACGTGCGAGACACCAGCGATGAGATCACCCACTCTGCCGAGGAAATCGCCAATGGCGCCATGGATCTTTCCGCACGCACCGAGCGCACTGCAGCCAACCTGGAGGAAACGGCCGCCACCATGGAGCAGATCTCTGGCACCGTGAAATCCACGGCCACCCACGCAGAGAAAGCCGCCCAGCTTGCAGAACGCAACGCCAAGGCCGCTGCAGACGGAGGCAGCGTCATGCAGCAGGTGGTAAACACCATGAACGGCATCGAGTCCTCGGCTCAACGCATTGGTGAGATCATCGGCACCATCGACGGCATCGCCTTCCAAACCAATATCCTGGCGCTCAATGCGGCGGTGGAAGCCGCGCGCGCCGGCGAAGCCGGCCGCGGGTTTGCGGTGGTCGCCTCCGAAGTGCGCAACTTGGCTCAAAGGAGCTCCTCGGCCGCCCGTGAGATCAAGTCGCTCATCCAGGCTAGCATCGAGCGCACCACCGAGGGCTCTCGCGTCGTGGCACAGGCTCATCAAGCCATCGAAACCCTGGTACGCGACGCGCAAGATCTCGGCCAAGTGATCGGCCAAATCGCCACCGGCGCGCGCGAGCAAGCCCTGGGGGTGGAGCAGATCGGGCAAGCCGCCCAAGAGCTGGACCGCAGCACACAGCAAAACGCCGCCTTGGTCGAAGAAACGGCCGCGGCCGCGCAAACGATGAAGCAGCTCACCGAGCATTTGCAGCAACGCATGCAACGCTTCCGTCTGCCGCAAGCCGCCGCCCGCCAGCTCAGCAGCGATCTGGTCGGCGAACGCACCGAGGACTTCGATTTCCAGCAAGCCATCGAAGCGCACCGGAGCTGGAAGGTCAAACTGCGCCAGGCCATTGCGAAGAAGGAAAAGCTCGACGCTGACACCTTGTGCCGCGACGATCGCTGCCCGCTGGGTCGCTGGCTGCACGGTCCGGGGGGAGCGCGTTGGGGATCTCGGCCCAGCTTTCGCAGCCTCGTGGACGAGCATGCACAGTTCCATCGCACCCTCTCGGCCGTGGCCGAGCACGTGAATGCAGGCCGAATGGACCAGGCGCTCAAAGACATCGGCTCCGGCAGCCGGTTTGCCGATGCGAGCAACCGCACCATCGAGGCGATCCTGAGGCTGCAGCGCGAACTGGGCTGAGTGCCCCG
>NZ_JBKBVU010000047.1:0-19843 GCF_046289365.1 Caldimonas sp.
AGAACACCCCCTCTTCCTTTTTGTCTGATGCGTCGTTGTGGCGGGGTTCGCCCCCCCTCTCTCCCGGTGCCCAGCAGTATCCTGCCGGCGCACTGTATGTGGTGGCCACGCCGATCGGCAACCTGGCCGACCTGAGTCTGCGCGCCCTGCAGGTGCTGCACACGGTCGAGGCGGTGGCCTGCGAGGACACGCGCCACACCGCACCGCTGTTGCGTCACTACGGGATCGACAAGCCCTTGCTGGCCGTGCACGAGCACAACGAACGCGAGGCGGCGCAGGCCGTGATCGAACGGCTGCGCGCGGGCGAGCGCGTGGCCTATGTGAGCGATGCCGGCACGCCGGCCGTCTCGGACCCGGGCGCCCGTCTCGTCGCGGCCGTGCGGGAGGCCGGTTGCGGCGTGGTGCCTGTTCCGGGCCCCAGCAGCGTCACGGCGGCCCTGAGCGTGGCGGGCGACGTGCGCTCGGCGGGCTTTTGCTTCGTGGGTTTCCTGCCCGCCCGGCCGCGCGAGCTCGAGCAGGCCGTGCGCGCGATCGCGGCGCGGCCCATGAGCCAGGTGGTCTTCGAGTCGCCGCACCGCATCGAGACGCTGGCGCGCGCCCTGGCGCAGGCCTGCCCGCAACGCCTGCTCACCGTGGCGCGGGAGCTGACGAAGCAGTTCGAAACCATCGTGACCTTGCCGACACATTCGTTTCCGGACTGGCTCGCCGGCGACCCCCACCGCCGCCGCGGGGAGTTCGTGCTCGTGCTGCATGCCCCGCAGCAGGCCACGGGCGAGGCCGACGAGGCGCTTGCACGCGCCGAACCGTTGCTGCAGGCCCTCGTCGAGGTGCTGCCGCTCAAGCAGGCCGTGGCCCTGGCGGCCGAGCACACCGGCGCGCCACGCAAGGCGCTATATGCCCGCGCGCTGGCGCTGCGCGGATCGGCGCCGTGAGAGTCAGCGCTGCACGATCACCGGCACCAGTTGCAAGGCCTCGCGGATGCGTTCGGCGGCCGCGAGCGCTTCGTCGCGACTGGCATAGGGGCCGGCCTGCAGGCGGTGCAGCGACGCCTCGGTGACGATGGTGAGCCGCGGGGCCAGCCACGCCACCTGGGCACTGACCTGGCTCAGGAAATGCTCGGCCCCGTCACGCTGGCGGAACGCGCCGAGCTGCACCCAGTGGAGGGGTTCGTCGGCCACGGGGGGCGGCCGGGTGAACGGCTCCGGCGCCTCCACAGGGCCTCGCGGCCAGCGTCCGGCGCGGATCTCGGCATGGGTGATGCGCTCGACCTCGACCTCGGCCTGGCCTTGCTGCACGAAACCCAGTCGGTGCGCCGCGGCATAGCTCAGGTCGATGATGCGTCCGCCGACGAAGGGGCCGCGGTCGTTGACGCGCACGATCACCTCGCGGCCGTTGGCCAGGTGGCGCACGCGGGCATAGCTCGGGATGGGCAGGGTGGGGTGCGCGGCCGTCATGGCGTACATGTCGTAGCGCTCACCGCTGGACGTGGGCCGGCCGTGGAACTGGCGGCCGTACCAGGAGGCCAGGCCGCGCTGGCGATAGGGCAGGTCGGCCGTTTGTGGCGCGTAGTGCCGGCCGAACATGACGTAAGGACGGTTGGGGCCGCTGGCCAAGGGTTCGATGCGCGGCACGGCATCCGGGATGCGGTCGAGTTCGGCCGCCGGGCGCTGGCCCGGTCCGTCGCCCTGGTCGTAGCCGCCGCTGCGCGGTGTGGAGGAACAGCCGGCGAACAGGGCCAGCACCAGCGCGGCGGCCGGCAGCCCCAGGCGCAGGCACGGCCCGCTCGGCCGGACGGGAAGGTGGGCAGCGCACATGGGTGCGTAGGGTAGCGCAGGCCGGGGCGCCGCCCGTGCGCAGCCGCTCACGCCGGAGCGCCCGGCGTGACAGGTGTCGCACGAGTTGTTAGCGCCGCCGCCTGCCGCGGCGGCGCCACCACACGGCCAGCGTCCACAGCACGTGCACCGTGGCCCAGGCCACGACCCCGCCCACCACGGCGAACACGGCCAGCCCCAGGAACAGCGGCTTGCCGACGGCCTTGGCATGGTCGATCCAGGAGCGCTCGTCCTGGGCCTGCACCGCCTCGATCAGCGCTTCGGCCTGGTCGGGTTCGATGTTTGCGCCCAGCAGCGCTGAGCCCGTGCGGTAGGCCAGCACGAAGATCGGGGCATAGGTCAGCGGGTTGGACACCAGCGTGGCAGCGGCGGCCACCGGCAGGTTGGCGCGCAGCAGCACGGCAAACACCGCGGCGCCCAGGATTTGCAAGACGGGGATCAGGAAGCCGAAGAAGACGCCGAGTCCGGCCCCGAGGGCGACCCGCCGGCGGTTGAGCTGCCACAGCCAGGGCCGGCGCAGCAGGGGCCCCATCCAGCGCAGCGAAGGGTGCGCGCGCAGGGTATCTTCGGTGGGGATCCAGCGGCGGAGGAACTGGCGCATGGCCACACCATCATGCCATCGGGCGGCGCATCCGCCGTGACCCCGGCGGGGCCTTGGGTGGCGCGCCCGGCTGGAATCGAACCAGCGACCCTTGGCTTCGGAGGCCAATACTCTATCCACTGAGCTACGGGCGCGTGAAACGCACATTCTAGCAGCCGCGCCGCGCCGCCTGTAAGGCGGCCGTGCGCTCGCTTATAATCGATGGGTTTTGCGCTGCCGACCGCTGTGGCGCTTTGACGTCCGGTTCGAAGCCGAGGAATTTCTTACATGAGCGACAACGCACACTCCCACGACGAACACGACGCCCCCCACGAAGGGCCGGTCAAGACGCCCAAGCAGCTGGTCCTGGCGGTGATCTTCTCGTTCCTGGTGCCCATCGTGGGCATCATCCTGCTGGTCAACTTCGTGGCTTCGGGCAGCAAGACGGGCGCGGGCAGCGATGGCTTCTCGGAGGAAGCGATCGCTGCGCGCATCCAGCCCATCGGCACCGTCGAGCTGCGCGACGCCTCGGCGCCGCGCGTGCTCAAGAGCGGCCAGGAGGTGTACCAGGCTCAATGCGCGGTGTGCCATGGGGCCGGCGTGGCCGGTGCGCCCAAACTGGGCGATGCCGCGGCCTGGGCGCCGCGCGTGGCCACGGGCTACGAGGCCCTGCTCAACTCGGCGCTGAAAGGCAAGGGTGCGATGGGCGCCCAGGGCGGCGGCGAGTTCACCGACCTGGAGATCGGCCGTGCGGTGGTCTACATGACCAACAACTCCGGGGCCAATCTGCCTGAGCCCAAGGCACCGGCGGCCGAGGCGGCCGCCTCGCAGTAAGGGGCGCAAGCCCCATCCGAACAAGCCGGCCGCGGGCCGGCTTTTTTACGCCGGCAAGGAGGCGGCAGCGGCCTGGGGGCTGAGCACATAGCCGTAGCGGCCGGGCAGGTCGGCGGCACGCACGTCCCGTGGCTGCCACCACCCATCCTCGATCGCCTGGGCGGCATCGTGCATGTCCTGGCTGTGCACCAGCCCCGGGCCCAGGTCGGTGACGAGGTAGAGCCGGCCGGCCTCGTCGACAAGGCATTCGCGCACCTCGGCCACGTCGTGCCCCGTGTGGCTGCTCACCGCTGGAGGCTGGGCCGGCCCGCGGCTGCGCAAGCGCCACACCCAGGGTGTGGACTCGAGCTCCACATACACCCGCTGGGGTCCGTTTTGGAAGTACCACTGGCCCTGCTCGTCGGCCTCGTAGTTGCGGTGGATGAACTCGCGCAGCTTGTCGTGCGTGATGCGGCTGCCCTTGACCTGCGGGAAGGGGCCGGCAGCCTGGATGCACTCGTCGCGCATGTACCAGTGGCCGCGGGCGTCCAGCGCCAGCCAGCCGCGGCAGGCGGGCACGTTGGGCCACTTTTTCAGCGCGGCTTTGACGATCTCATCCATACCGCAATGATCGTTCAAAGCTGCTCGTGCAGCCAGCCCGTCACCGCCTGCGGCAGGGTCATCACATGGCCGGGCAGCCGGCCAGCCGGAAAGCCCACATGGCCGCCCTGCGGCGGCTGCCACAGTGTCACGCAGGCGCCCACCTCGTGCGGCTTGGGCAGGCTGTGGGCGGGCACGAAGGGGTCGTTGAGGGCATTGAGCACCAGGGCGGGGACGCGGATGCGGTGCAGGTGGGGCTTGGACGAGGCCCGCGCCCAGTAGTCTTCGGTGTTGCGAAAGCCGTGCAGCGGCGCGGTGAAGACGTTGTCGAACTCGTAGAGGTCGCGCGCGGCCAGCAGGCGCTCGCGGTCAAAAAGCCCGGGGTGCTGGGCGAGCTTGCGCAGGGCCTTGGGTTTCATCGTGCGCAGGAACATGCGCGTGTAGACGAGCCGGTTGAAGCCGCGGCCGATGGCCGCGCCCCCGGCGGCCAGGTCCAGCGGCGAGCTGATGGCGCACACCGCGCGCACGGTCTGCGCGGCCGTCTCGCCGGCCTCCTCGGCCCATCGCAGCAAGGCATTGCCGCCCAGCGAGATGCCCACGGCCAGCATCGGGCCGCGGTGGGCGGTGCGCAGGCGCTGCAGGATCCAGCCCACCTCCTCGAAGTCGCCTGAGTGATAGGCCCGCGGCGCCAGGTTGAGTTCGCCCGAGCAGCCGCGGAAGTGCGGCACCGCGTAGTGCCAGCGCCGTTGTCCGGCGCAGTGGGCGAAGGCCTCGGCATAGTGGCTGCGCGAGGAGCCTTCCAGGCCGTGGAAGAGCACGAGCAGCGGCGCGTCGGCGCACGGGGCCTGGGCCGCCCCGGTCAGGCGGTCGACGTCGATGAAGTCCCCGTCGGGGGTGGTCCAGCGTTCGCGCGCATACACGGGCCGCGGCCCGACGAAGCGGCGCGAGAACAGCGCGGGCCAGATCGTCTGGACGTTGCCGCCGACCGGGCCCGGGCCGGCCAGCCAGCGCGGGGCGCGGTAGCTCTCCATCGTTCAGTGCAGCGTGGTGGGCGCCTCGGAGACTTCGGCGGGTTCGCGCGGCGTGCCGGGGCTCGCATGGTGGCAGACCATGCGCCAGCCCTGGGCCGTCTTCACGTAGACGTTGGTGGCGATCACATGGGCCGAGCGCGGGCCGTCCTCGGTCATCACGCGCACCTGCTCGACCACGCTGTGCACCGCGCTGTCGTGCGTGTGCACGCGCCGCACGCGTTCGGGCTGGGCCTGGATGCTGCCATGGGCGAACATGGCCTCGAACTGGGCACGGATGGCGCCCAGCCCCACCAGCCGCGGCCCGCCGGGATGGATGCACACGACCTCGTCATCATCGGCCCACACGGCTATCAGCTTGTCGATGTCGCCTTGTTGCAAGGCCTCGTAGAACTGGGCCTCGGTGTCGTCGGGCGAAGCCAGGGGCGCGAGCGGGCGGGGCATGGAGGCTGTCCTGGCTTACTTGAAGACGATGGTCTTGTGGCCGTTGAGCAGCACGCGATGCTCCACATGCCAGCGCACCGCACGGGCCAGCACCACGCATTCGACGTCGCGGCCCACAGCGGTGAAATCCTCGGGGCTGAGCGTGTGGTCCACGCGTTCGACGTCCTGCTCGATGATGGGGCCTTCGTCGAGGTCGGCGGTGACGTAGTGGGCCGTTGCGCCAATCAGCTTCACACCGCGGTCGTGGGCCTGGTAGTAAGGCTTGGCCCCCTTGAAGCTGGGCAGGAAGCTGTGGTGGATGTTGATCGCGCGGCCCTTGAGGAATTCGCAGAACTCGGGGCTGAGGATCTGCATGTATCGCGCCAGCACGACCAGGTCGATGTCGTGCTCGGTGATGAGCTGCTCGATCTGGCGCTCTTGCGCTCGCTTGGTTTCATGCGAGGCGCCGGTGGGCAGCGGCAGGTGGTGGAAGGCAATGCCGTAGCTGGCGGCCAGCTCGGCGAAGTCGGGGTGATTGGACACGATGGCCGGCACCTCGATGGGCAGCAGGCCCGAGCGGTGGCGGAACAACAAGTCGTTGAGACAATGGCCATGCTTGCTCACCATGATGAGCACGCGCGACTTGCGCGACAGCGCATGGAAAGAGGCCTGCATGCCGAATTGTTGGCGCACATGGGCAAACAGCTTGTCCAGTGTGGCCACGTCGGCCAGGTGCTCGGGCGCCTCGAAGTGCACCCGCATGAAGAACAGGCCGGTGCCATCGGGGCTTTGCACGTCGCCGAACTGCTGGGAGTCGAGGATGTTGCAGCCGGCCTGATACAGCAGGCCCGAGACCGCATAGACCACGCCCTTGGTGTCCTTGCACGACAGGGTGAGGATGAATTCCTGGGTTGTGTTCATGTTGGCTTTCAGACCCCGCCGATTGTACGGAGGCTGTACGCCGGCGGCCTGCCGCGGCACAATGCGCCGCCATGACCGCCCTGTCGGATTCCCACTGGAGTGAGCGCAGCCAGGAGCTGGGTCGCCTGCTGGCCGAGACGGCGCTGGGCCGCCGGTCCGCCTTTGCGCAGCTGTACCGGCTCACCGCGTCGCATCTGCTGGGCGTGATCCTGCGTATCACCGGGGAACGCACCCAGGCCGAGGACGTGCTGCAGGAGGTCTACCTGGCCGTCTGGAAGGCGGCGGGCAGCTTCGATGCGACGCGCAGCCAGCCGCTGACGTGGCTGACCAGCATTGCCCGCCACCGTGCCATCGACAGCTTGCGGCGGGCCCAGGCCCGCCCCCGCTTCAGCGATGAGGGTGCCTTCGACGACGAGCAGGACCACCGCGACGTGTACGACGAGCATCCCGACCCCCAGCCCGGCCCGGCCGAGCTGCTGCAGCGCGCCATCGAGGCGCGGCTGCTGCAGCGCTGTCTCGGGGGGCTGTCGCCCGACCAGCAGCACAGCCTGGCACTGGCCTACTACCAGGGGCTGTCGCACAGCGAGGTGGCCGAGCACCTGGGTCAGCCGCTGGGCTCGGTGAAGTCCTGGATCCGTCGGGCGCTGCAGTCGCTCAAGACTTGCCTGGAGCGGCTCGCACCGGGAGGGCTCGCATGATCGCGCTGCGCCCCGAGGTGGCCGACCGGCTGGCGGCCGAGTACGTGCTGGGCACGCTGCGTGGCGGGGCACGCCGGCGCTTCGAGACGCTGATGGGAGCCCATCCGATGCTGCGCGCGGCGGTGGTGCGCTGGCAGGACCGGTTGCAGCCCTTGTCCGAGGTGGTGCCGCCGGTGACGCCGTCCGAGCGGGTCTGGCGCACCATCGAGGCCCGGCTGGACGGCACGGCCGCCGTGCCGGCGCGAGGCCGCCTGTGGGGGGCGCTGGCTTTCTGGCGCGGCTGCTCGGTGCTGGCCACCGCGGCGGCCGTGGTGATGGCGGTGCTGCTCATGCAGCCCACGCCGATGCCGCCGCCGGTGGTGGTGGTGCTGGCCGCCCCGCAAGGGGCCAACACCTTCGTGGCCAGCCTCAGCCCCGATGGCCACAGCCTGGTCGTGCGGCCCCTGGCGGCCGTGCAGGTCGAGGCTGGGCGTGCGTTGGAACTGTGGGCCGTGCCCGGCCAGGGGGCACCGCGCTCGCTGGGGCTGATTCGCTCGGACCAGCCCACGGTGGTGCGGCGCCGGCTGGAACTGCCGGCCACCGCGGCGCTGGCGGTCAGCCTGGAGCCGCCGGGCGGCTCGCCCACCGGTGCGCCCACCGGGCCCATCCTCTACACCGGCCGCGTTTCGCTTTGAGCCGCCGTCGTCGTGCATCCGCACGGCCTTCGATTGCGTACAGGACGACAGCCGGGGCATGGCCTTGTCATGCCCGGCCTTGTCCTTGTCTTACCGATCGGAGACTTCCATGCACAAGACCGTCCTGCTGTCCCTGGCCTCGCTCAGCCTGGCCGCCTGCGGATCGATGACCTCCGCGCCGATGGCGAGCGCGCAGGTCGACAACATGAGCCTGCCGCCGGAGATCCGCGTGCCCGCGGGCGCACGCCAGACGATGCACACCGTGGGCATCGGCGAGATCACCTATGAATGCCGGGCCAAGGCCGGTGCGGCCGGCCAGTTCGAATGGGTCTTCGTGACCCCAGTGGCCACGCTCTACGACATGCAACGCAAGGTGGTGGGCAAGTACTACGGCGGCCCGACCTGGGAGGCCAACGACGGCTCGAAGGTGACCGGCAAGCAGCTCGCGGTGGCGCCGGCCGGCGCGGGCAACATCCCGCTGCAGCTCGTCCAGGCGAACCCGGCCATGGGCATGGGCGTGATGCAGGGCACGGCTTACATCCAGCGGTTGAACACCCGCGGCGGCGTGGCGCCCGCGCAAGCCTGTACGGCGGCCCATCAAGGCGAGCGCCGCCAAGTGTCTTATCAGGCGGATTACGTGTTCTACGCCCGCTGAGTCAGCGCCCGAGCACCACGGCGTGGCTGTCGCAGCCGCGCCCGGCGGCGATCCAGCGCCGCAGCCACGGCGCAATCCAGGGCCACAGCGTCTGCAGGGGCCCCGGCAGGTGGCGCTGCGGGCGTGTCAGCGCCCCGCAGCGATACCGATGAGCGCTGGCGTCCCAATGCAGCGCCCGACAGCGGCCGCGGCGGCGCCGGCTGAGCACTTGCCCCAGCGGGCAGGGCTCGGCCGCACAACACACGCCGCAGCCATTGCAAGGCTGTCCGGGGTGGGGTTTGGCCGGTGCGTGGGCTTGTAGCAGGATGACGCGCGGCATGCTGGCATCATCGCGGGTGGGACGCTGGCGCGATCGGGTGAAAAAGCCCGAGCGACCGGCTCAAACTGCAAGGAGATCGACCGCATGACGCAGATCCCAACCCTGGAGGTTGCACCCAAGTCCGTCATCCACTTGGTCGGCGGCGAGAAAGGCGGCGTGGGCAAGTCCCTCGTCTCGCGCCTTCTGGCCCAGTATTTCATCGACCACAACCTGCCCTTCGTCGGCTTCGACACCGACCGCTCGCATGGTACCTTCATGCGCTTTTACGCCGGTTATGCCTCGCCGATGACGGTCGAGCGCTACGAGGCGCTGGACGCCATCATCGAATCGGCCATCGACCACCCCGGCCGGCGCGTGCTGGTCGATCTGGCCGCACAGACCCATGCGCCGCTGGTGAAGTGGATGGACGAATCCGGCGTGCTCGATCTGGCCGACGTCTCGGACCTGGCCATCTACTACTGGCATGTGATGGATGCCGGCAAGGACTCGGTGGACTTGCTCAAGAAGCTGCTCGACCGCTTCGGGCGTCGCTTGCAATACGTGCTGGTGCTCAATCAGTTGCGCGGTGACGACTTCAGCCAGCTCGAAAGCTCGGGCGAACTGGAGCGCGCGATCGCCCTGGGGGCCAGGCACATCACGATCCGGCGGCTGCACGATTCGGTGGCCCAGAAGATCGACGCGGCCAACATGAGCTTCTGGGCCGCGCGCAACACGAGCGGCGGCGACGGCAGCAGCCTGGGCCTGATGGAGCGCCAGCGCCTGAAGCTGTGGATGAACCACGCCTACGCCGAACTCGACCCGCTGAAGATCTGATCGGCCGGCGGCCGGGGCGCCGCCCAGGATGCGCGCGCGCGGAGCTCGTACAGCGGCGGCACCAGGCGCGACAGCGGGATCAGCGCCGCGCTGAGTCTCCCCGCCCGCCAGCCGAGGGGGGCGGGCCGAGGTGCCGGTCTCAGTGGCCGTGGACCTTCTCGCCGGCCTTGAGCCGGTAGACCGTGCCGCAATAGGGGCACTTGCCCTCGCCGGTGGTGGCCACGTCGATGTAGACCTTGGGGTGGGCACTCCACAGCGGCATCTTCGGGTTGGGGCAGAACACCACCCCATGGCCCTGCAGGTCCCGGGCCGACAGCTCGACGACGTCGACAGGTTTGCTGCTCATCGCCAATGTCCTCAGACCAGGGTCAGCCATTCGGCGTACTTGGGGTTGCGGCCGTTGACGATGTCGAAGAAGGCCGTCTGGATCTTCTCGGTGATGGGCCCGCGCGCGCCTGCGCCGATCTGGATGCGGTCGAGCTCGCGGATGGGCGTCACCTCGGCCGCGGTGCCGGTGAAGAAGGCTTCGTCGGCGATGTAGACCTCGTCACGGGTGATGCGCTTTTCCACGAGCTTCAGACCCAGGTCCTGGCAGATCGCGAAGATGGTGTTGCGCGTGATGCCGTTGAGCGCGCCGGCCGACAGGTCGGGGGTGTAAACCACGCCGTCCTTGATGATGAACAGGTTCTCGCCCGCGCCCTCGGAGACGAAGCCGGCCGCATCGAGCAGCAGGGCCTCGTCGTAGCCGTCGTCGGTGGCCTCCATGTTGGCCAGGATGGAGTTGGTGTAGTTGCTCACCGTCTTGGCCTGCGTCATCGTGATGTTGACGTGGTGACGGGTGTAGCTGCTGGTCTTGACGCGGATGCCACGCTTCAAGCCTTCCTCGCCCAGGTAGGCGCCCCAGGCCCAGGCGGCGATCATCAGGTGGATGGTGTTGCCCTTGGGGCTCACGCCCAGCTTTTCCGAGCCGATCCAGGTCAGGGGGCGGATGTAGCAGCTGTCGAGCCGGTTGGCGCGCACGACCTCTTTTTGGGCCTCCATCACCTGTTCGACGGTGTAGGGGATCTTCATGCGCAGAATCTTCGCGCTGTTGAACAGGCGCTCGGTGTGCTCGCGCAGGCGGAAGATGGCCGTGCCCTGGCCCGTGTGGTAGGCGCGCACGCCCTCGAAGGCGCCGCAGCCGTAGTGCAGCGTGTGGGTCAGCACATGGATCTTGGCGTCGCGCCAGTCCACCAACCGGCCATCCATCCAGATCTTGCCGTCGCGGTCTTCCATGCCCATGCAAGGCTCCTTGGGGAAACGGGGTAAAGCGGCGATTTTACGGGGCCGGGGGCGCGTCCTGCCCGGTGACTTCGGGGCGCCACAGCGTCCAGCGCACGAGCTTGCCCCCGCGGAACTCCAGCGTCACGTGCGAACCGCTCGGGTCGGTCCAGCGGTAGGCTTCCGGATCGTCGCCCACCTTCTCGCCCAGGCTGCGCGTCATCATCACGATTTTCAGCATGGGCAGGCCCTTGTGCAGCTTGGCGTGGAGCATCACAGCGCTGTCGATGTAGCCGATGGGCGCGCTGCCGGCCTGGCGCATCACGCGCACGGCTTTGTTGAACTGCAGCAGCAGCCAGAAGGTGATGGCCGAAAAGGCAAACAGCAGACCTTGCCAGCCGTATTGACGCCACGCCAGCAGGGTGAACAGGGCCGCCAGGCCCCAGCCGATCCAGGGATTCATGGCCGCGAGTCTATCGGTCGCGCCGGCCGGCCCGATGCGTAGTGCCCGCAGGCCTCACTTCTGACCGGCCAGCTCCCGCATGCGCTGGCGCAGCGCACGCTCGCGCCTTTGCTCCTCGCGCCAGTCGTGGCGCACGGCCAGCCACAGCGACACCGCCATGCCCACGATCACCACGGCAAAGGGCAGGGCGAAGACGATGGTGGCCGTCTGTACGGCCTGCACGCCGCCGCTGAGCAGCAGGCTGATGGCGATGCCGGCCACCAGCACGCCCCAGATCAGCTTGACCCGGGCCGGCGGGTTGGGATTGCCCTGGGTGCTCATCATGCCCAGCACCAGGGTGGCCGAGTCGCCCGAGGTGACGAAAAAGACCAGCACCAGCAGCGTGGCGGCCAAGGACATCACCAGGCCCAGCGGCAGGGCATCGAACATCGCGAACAGGGCCGTAGAGACGTCGGCCTGGACCGCTTCGGCCACCGGCACGCCCTGGAAGATCTCCAGGTGCAGGGCCGTGCCGCCGAACACCGAGAACCAGACGAAGCCGGCCAGCGTGGGCGCCAGCACCGTGCCGACGACGAATTCGCGGATCGTGCGCCCGCGCGACACGCGCGCGATGAACAGGCCCACGAAGGGCGACCAGCTCACCCACCAGGCCCAGTAGAAGACCGTCCAGCCGCTCACCCAGTTGCTGTCGCGAAATGGCGTGGTGCGCAGGCTCATGCGCACGAACTCGCTGACATAGGCGCCCAGGGTGGTGGTGAAGGTGTCGATCAGCGCCACGGTCGGGCCCAGCACGAAGACCATCAGCGTGAGCGCGGCGGCCACCACAAGGTTGAAGGTGGACAGCCACTTGATGCCGCGCGTCACGCCGCTCAGCGCCGAGGCGAGGAAGATGGCCGTCACCACCACGATGATGGCCACCTGGGCCCAGCGGCCCACCGGCAGCCCGAAGACGGTGTTCAGCCCGCTGTTGATCTGCAGCGCGCCAATGCCCAGCGAGGCGGCCACACCGAAGGCCGTGGCCACCACGGCCAGCACGTTGACCACTGGCGACAGGCGTTGCAGCGGTTTCCAGGGCAGGGCGTCGGTGGAGGCGCTCACGAGTGCGCTGGCGCCGCGGCGGAACTGGAAGAAGGCGATGCTCAGGCCCACCACCGCATACACCGCCCAGGGGTGCAGGCCCCAGTGGAAGAAGGCGTAGCGCATGGCCGCATTGGCGGCCTCGGGGGTTTCGGGCGCGATGCCCGGGGGCGGGGCGGTGTAGTGCGAGATGGGCTCGGCCACACCCCAGAACACCAGGCCGATGCCCATGCCGGCGGCAAACAGCATCGCAAACCACGCACCGATCGAGAATTCGGGCTCGTCGTCCTCGGCACCGAGTTTCAGGTCGCCGTAGCGGCTGAAGGCCAGCAGCAGGGCCAGTACCACCAGCGCCAGCACCACCCACAGATAAAACCAGCCGAAGTTGTGGGTGATGCTGCCCAGGGCCTCGTTGAAGAAGGCGCCCAGCGAAGCCGGCGCCAGCAGCCCCCACAGCACGACAGCCAGGATCAACCCGGCCGAGACGATGAGTTGCATGTTGTGTCCTCTTCTTGTTGCCGCAAAAAGGGCGCGATCCTAGGCATTTGTTGCATTGCAACAAATGCACTTTCGCAAAGCCGCACCACCGTACTGCGACTTGCGCCCCAGGGCAAGCGGAAGGATCTTCGACAGGAAAAGGCTGCAGGCCTAAGTGAGCGTTCGCACCAAATCGATGGCCTGCTCGACCCGCTCGACCGGATGGAGGGTCAGCCCCTCGATCGGCTTCTTCGGGGCATTGGCCTTGGGCACAATCGCCACCGAAAAGCCGAGCTTGGCGGCTTCCTTGAGCCGCTCCTGCCCGCGCGGCGCCGGGCGCACCTCGCCGGCCAGGCCCACCTCGCCGAAGGTGAGGAAGCCGCGCGGCAGCGCCTTGCCGCGCAGCGAACTCTGGATGGCCAGCATCACGGCCAGATCGGCCGCCGGCTCGGTGATGCGCACGCCGCCCACGGCGTTGACGAAGACGTCCTGGTCGAAGCAGGCGATGCCGGCGTGGCGGTGCATCACCGCCAGCAGCATGGCCAGGCGGTTGGGCTCCAGGCCCACCGACAGCCGCCGCGGGCTGGGAATGGGCGAGCTGTCCACCAGGGCCTGCACCTCCACCAGCATCGGCCGGGTGCCTTCGAGCGTGACGAGCACGCATGAGCCCGCCACCGGTGCGCTGTGGGTGGACAGGAAGATGGCGCTGGGGTTGGCCACCCCCTTGAGGCCGCGCTCGGTCATCGCAAACACGCCGATCTCGTTGACGGCGCCGAAGCGGTTCTTGATGGCGCGCACCAGGCGGAAGCTGGAATGCGTGTCGCCCTCGAAGTACAGCACGGTGTCGACCATGTGCTCGAGCACGCGCGGGCCGGCCAGCGCCCCTTCCTTGGTGACATGGCCCACCAGCACGACGGCCGTGCCGCTGGCCTTGGCCGTGCGGGTGAGGTGGGCGGCGCATTCGCGCACCTGCGCCACTGAGCCGGGCGCCGAGCTGAGCTGCTCGGAGTACAGCGTCTGGATGGAGTCGATCACCGCGATGGCGGGTTGCTCGGCCGCCAGCGTGGCCAGGATCTTCTCGAGTTGGGTCTCGGCCTGCACGCGCACCCTGGAGGCATCGAGCCCCAGGCGGCGGGCGCGCAGGGCGACCTGGGCGCCGCTTTCCTCGCCGGTCACGTACAGCGTGGGCAGCGTCCGGGACAGGGCGTCGAGCGCCTGCAGCAGCAGGGTCGATTTGCCGATGCCTGGGTCGCCGCCGATCAGCACCACACCGCCTTCGACGATGCCGCCGCCGAGCACGCGGTCGAGCTCCTCCAGGCCGGTGGGCGTGCGCTCCACGTCGCTGGCCTCGATCTCGGCCAGCGTGGTGACCGGCGTGGCCTGCGCCAAGGACTGGAAGCGGTTCTTCGACGCCGAGGCGCTTTCCGCGACGGTCTCCTCCAGTGTGTTCCAGGCACCGCAGTGGGGGCACTTGCCCAGCCACTTCGGGGTGCTGCCGCCGCACTCGCGGCAGGTGTAGATCGTCTTGTCCTTGGCCATGGGGGGCGATTGTCGCCCCGGTTCAGCGCAGGAGGAACAGCGCCAGCACTGCGCCGGCCAGCAGCGCGCTCACCCACATCAGCACGCGGGTGCGCAGGCGCAGGGTCTCGACGGCCGCCACCAGGCGTTCGTTGTGCTGGGCCAGGGCCTGGATCAGCTCGCTGCAGGTCACGGCCTCGCGGCCCATCTCGGCCACGCGCTGCTCAAGCTGGGCCAGGCGCGCTTCGGGCGAGTCCGGGTCGGCGGCGGGGCCCTCCATCGCCGCCTGGGGCGCGGATTCGTCCTGGCGCACTCGGCTCCACAACTGCTTGGCTCCGCGCACGATGGCCGGCGTGGCTTCGATCACATCCTTCCAGGGGATGATCTTGAAGGCGGCAATCCATGGAAAGGCCATCGCAAGCTCCGGTCAGGCGTTCTTGATGCCCAGGTGGCGCTGCTCCAGCTCCCGGCGCAACTGCTTGCGCAGCACGGCGGCCTCGAAACGGCGCTTCTCGTCCGGCGTGGTGGGGGTGAACGGCGGCACCGGCGTGGGCCGGCCCTCGTCGTCGACCGCCACCATCGTGAAGAAGCAACTGTTGGCGTGGCGTACGACCTGGGTGCGGATGTTCTCCGTCACCACCTTGATGCCGATTTCCATCGAGGAGTTCCCCGTGTGGTTCACCGAGGCGAGGAAGGTGACGAGCTCGCCCACGTGGATGGGCTGACGGAACATCACCTGGTCCACCGAGAGCGTGACCACGTAGCGCCCGGCGTAGCGGCTGGCGCAGGCATAGGCCACCTGATCGAGCAGCTTGAGGATGGTGCCGCCGTGCACATTGCCGGAGAAATTGGCCATGTCCGGCGTCATCAGCACGGTCATCGAGAGTTGGTGGCTGGGCAGGTCCATGCGGCGGGTGGGAGTGGTCAGTGGGGTTTGCGCTGCACCACCATCACCGCCAGGGTGACGATGGTCAGCGGGAGCACGAAGCTCATCATGACGGTGGAATAGGCGGCCACAGCGGCATGGTGCTGGGCTGCCAGGATGAGATAGGCCGTGTAGGCCCCATAGTAGGCCAGCAACACGCCGCCTTCCCAGCGGGCGATCTCCCGGCCGGTCATGAAGATGGGCAGGCAGGCCAGCAGGGCCGCCATCATCACCCACAGATCGAAGTTCAGCACCGCCTCGGGGATGGGCAGGCCGCTGGGCGCCACCACCCCGGCCAAGCCCAGGCAGCCGAGGATGTTGAAGAGATTGCTGCCCACCACGTTGCCCACGGCGATGTCGCGCTGACCGCGCAGCGAGGCAGCGACCGAGGCCGCCACCTCGGGCAGCGAGGTGCCGGCGGCCACGATGGTCAGACCAATGATCACGTCGCTCACGCCCAGCGCCGTGGCGAAGGCAGTGGCCGCCTGCACGAGCCAGCGCGAACCGAGCACCAGCAGCGCCAGCCCCGCCAGCACCAGCAGCATCTGCACGCTCCAGTGCCGGTCCCACGGGCTGTCGGGCGCCTCGGCGGCAAACTCGCCCTGGTCCTGCGCCGGCGCCCGCCGGGCCTGCACGATCAGGAAGGCGGTGTAGCCCACCATCAGCGCCACCAGCAGGGCCGCTTCCAGGCGCGAGATGCCGCCATCCAGCGCCATCACCACCAGCACCAGCCCGGCGGCCAGCATCATCGGAACCTCCTGGCGGATGACCTGCACATGCACGGCCAGCGGCGTGATCAGTGCGGCCAGGCCGAGGATGAAGAGCACGTTGAAGACGTTGCTGCCCACCACGTTGCCCACGGCCAGGTCGGTGGTGCCACTGGCGGCCGCCCCCACCGACACCGCCATCTCGGGCGCACTGGTGCCGAAAGCCACGACGGTGAGGCCCACCACCAGCGGCGAGATGCCCCAGGACAGCGACAGGCGCGAGGCGCCGCGCACCAGGGCTTCGGCGCCGGCCACCAGGGCGGCCAGGCCAACGATGAACAGGACGATGGACATGGCGTGAACCTCCTTCCCTGAATGCAATGCGGCGCCATCGTGCCATGAAAGCCGGCTGCGGATGCCGTCCGACAGAACGAACCCGGTGTTCGTTATAATGAACTCACGCCAGCATCTCTCAGGGAGGCCTCGTGAGCACCGTCTCAGCCATTGGCAGGAATCTGCTGCGGTTCCGGGAGCAGCGCGGGCTCACACTGGCGGGCCTGTCCGAGCGCAGCGGGGTGGCCAAATCCACCCTCTCGCAGCTCGAAAACGGCGAAGGCAATCCCACGATCGAAACCTTGTGGGCGGTGGCCAATGCCCTGGGCGTGCCCTTTGGCCATCTGGTCAACGAGGAGCTGAGCGACGGCGGCGAGCTGTCGGGCCAGGGGGTGATCGTTCGATTGATCGAAAAATCAACCGACGATCCGGAGATCGAGGTCTATCTGATCGAACTCCTGCCGGGCTGTCGCAAGGACTCCGCCCCGCACCCGGAAGGGGTGAAGGAGCGCATCACCGTGCTATCAGGCGCGATGCTGGTGGGGCCGGCCGATCGGCCGCGCATGGTGCGGGCGGGCGACACCCACGCCTTCGACGCCGATGTGCCGCATGTGTACGCGGCCACCGAGCAAGGCGGGCGGGCCATGGTGGTGATCGAGTATCCGCGCAAGACCTATTCGGCAAGCGCCTCCACGCTCTACCTGGAGTGGCCGCAGGCGCCGGGTGCCTGGGAGGGGGTGCGCAGTGTGATGGAGCGCGCCTTGCTGGAGGTGTCCAATGGCCTGGGCGCGCGCATCCTGCGCCTGCGCGGCGAGCCGCTCCATGGGCGGGATGGCCTGCTCACGCTGCGCCAGATGCTGCAGGAGGCCACCGCCGGCCCCTGGCGCTGGCCGGTGTTGGCGCTGGTGGACGACGACGCCCAGGGGCCCTATGTCGGCGTGGTGCCCATGCCTTTGCCCGGGGCCTTCACGCGGCCCGACCAGGCGCCGGCCGCCTGGGCCGAAGGCGCCTTGGCCGCGGCAGCCACCCGGCTGGCCCGGCTGGCCGAATCGCCCTTCATCGAGCTGACTGCACCTGAGACGGCGGCCATCGAAGCCCATCTGGAGGGCCACAGTTGGGTGCTCAACGGCCTGGCGGCCGAGGTGCTGCTGCAGCGTGGCCGTCTGTGCATGCCGCGGCAGCTGCATCGCGTGCGCCCTGCCCCGGCCGCGACGTGGCGCGGTGGCCGGGAGGGGCCGTTCTCCAGCCGCATCGACGTGGAGCAGTACGACGGCTTCGAGCTGCTTCACCCGGCCTATGCCCGCCAGGTGGTGGCCGCCGCACAGGACATTGCCAGCTTCGCCGGACCGCAGCCGGCCTTGCAGGCCATCGATGTGGGCACCGGGCCGGGCCTGCCGCTGCTGATGCTGCATGAGCTGCACCCGGGCTGCCGCTTCCTGGCCGTCGAGCCGGACGAGGCGGCATTCGCGTGCCTGCAGCGCAACGCCCAGGGGGTCGAAGGCCTCGAGCTGCACCACGGCGGCTTCCTCGAACTCGACCTGCCCAGCAGCGAGACACCGCTGATCACGTCCTTCGGCGCTTCGCACCATTTCAACACCGCCTTCATGCTGCAAAAGGCGCTGCAGCTGCTGCAGCCCGGCGGCCTGCTGGTGGTGGCCGACGAATTCCTGCCGGAGTTCGGCAGCGTCGATGAACGCAACCTCGCCCTGGTGCGCCACCACAGCGCCTACCTGCTGGCCAGCATGGCCTGGGTGGGCGAGCCGCAGGCCTGCGAAGGGGGGCTGGACCTCAAGCTCTACCGCGATTTCCGACGCTCCATCACCATGGCCATGGTGGCGGCCACCGAGGGCAAGTCCACCCAGGCCGTGAGCCTGTGCCGCCACCTGTATGCGCGCTTGTGCGAGTCCGGTGTGCGCGAGCGCCCGGTGCATGAGATCGGGGCCTTCGTGCGCTTTTACTGGCTGGAGCTGCAAGCCATGGTGGCCGGCTTCGACTACGAAGTCGAGCGCAAGACCTTTCCCCGCCGCTTTGCCGGCCTGGCGGCGCTGGCCGGGCTCGAGCTGCGCCGCCACCGCCGGGTGTTTGCCACCGCCGGCAGCGACGACTGGGGGGGTGGCACCCACGTCTTCACTTTCAGCAAACCGGGCGGCGCATGACCTCCCTCGTGTGGCGCGGCTTGGGCGACAGCCTGGCCATCGCGGCGGGCTATGTGCCCGTGGCCTTTTCCTTTGGGCTGGCGGCCGTGCAGATGGGCCTGGGGGCCGCATGGGCCGTGGCCATCTCGGCCATCGTCTTCGCCGGGGCCAGCCAGTTCGTGCTGGTGTCCCTGCTGGCCGCGGGGGGTGGGCCGCTGGCGGTGGTGCCCACGATCTGGCTGCTCAATGCCCGCCACCTGCTCTACGGCCGGGTGGTGGCCGAGCAGCTGGCACAGGCGCGCCCTGCCCGCGTGCGTCCGACCCTGGCCTTCGGCCTGACCGACGAAGTCTTCGCCTGCGCAGCCGCACGGTTGCCCACCCTGGCCCCGCAGCAGCGTGCGGGCTGGCTGGCCGGGCTGCAGGCCGGGGCCTACGGCGCCTGGATCGCCGGCACCTGGCTGGGGGCCGAGACCGGCGCCCAGCTGGTCGACCGGGTGCCCCTGCTGCGCGAGGCCTTGCAGTTCGTGCTGCCGGCACTCTTTCTGTCGCTGCTGCTGCAGATGGGGGTGCGCGGGCGGGGCGGGGCACTGTGGGGGGCGGCTGGCGTCACGCTGCTGGGCCTCGCCCTGGGCCCGGCGCATGTCGCCATCCCCGCCGGCATGCTGGCCGGTGCGACCCTCCAACTGCTGCAGGCGGGGGGCGACCATGAGTGAGGCGGGCTGGACGCTGCTGCTGACCGTGCTGGCCTGCGGGCTGGGCACCTTCGTGCTGCGCGCGCTGCCCTTCTGGTGGGGGTTGCGCCAGAGCGCCGAGCGCTCGCACTTCATCCGCCGCTGGTCCTCGGCCATCGGCCCGGCCGCCATCGCGGCCTTGCTGGTGGCCTCGCTCTTTCCGCTGCTGTGGCCCACGTCCGGCCCCACCCGCGCCCTGCCCACCGCCGTGGCCCTGGGCGCCGTGATCCTCCTGCAGCGCCTGCGCGGCGGGCTGGCGGCGCCCACACTGCTGGGGACGGCGGTGTATGCGGTGATGCTGTGGTGGTGGCACAGTTGATGCAGCAAACCCAACCGGAAGCACAACGACAACGCCTTGCAGCCGGGGCGGGGAGGCCGGTGATGGGCCGGCCGGTTCCGCCACTGGCGCCATGGCAGGTAGAGCCCGCCCAGCCACAAGCGGCTCGTCAGCACGAGCAGCAGCCACGCCATCGGGCTCGTGCCCGGGCGCTCGTGCTCACCGCGCCTGCGGCCACAAATCGCGTACCGTCACCGGCACACGCGGAGCCAGCGCACACATCAGTTCATAGGCCACGGTGTTGGCGGCCATCGCCACCTCGTCGATGGGCAGCACGCTGCCGTGGGGGCCCTGGCCCCAGAGCGTGACTTCGGCGCCCAGATCGGCGTGCCGGCCGGCCTGTTCCACCGGGGTGAGGTCGACGGTGAGCATGTCCATGGACACGCGGCCGACCACCCGGGTGGGCACGCCGTCCACCAGCACCGGGGTGCCGGTGCCGCAGTGGCGCGGGTAGCCGTCGGCATAGCCGCAGGCCACCACGCCGATGCGCATCGGATGGGGGGCGGTGAAGGTGCTGCCGTAGC
>NZ_JBKBVU010000270.1:0-3229 GCF_046289365.1 Caldimonas sp.
TTTCGGCTGTGGCGCTCCCTGCCGTCCCTGCTCGTGCTGGGCACAGCTGGTGCGGCGGCCGACCTGAGCCCTTGGAGCGGCGCGCCGCTCGCGCAGCCGGCACCGCCCTGGCGTTTTGCAGGCCTGCCGGCCCAGACCCTGCCCCGCACCCAGTACAGCCTGGTCGAGACGGAGGGGGCACCGAGCCTGCGCATCGAAGCGCGGGCGTCCTATGGCAACTTGCTGCACCCCATCGACAGCGCGCCGGGCCGGTTGCAATGGCAGTGGCGCGTCGAGCGGTTCGCCAGCGCCACCGACTTGCGCACCAAGGCCGGCGACGACACCGCGGTGAAGGTCTGCGCCCTGTTCGACCACGCCCTGGAGCGCGTGCCCTTCGTCGAGCGCCAGTTGCTGCGGCTGGCCCGTGCGCGCAGCGGCGAAGATCTGCCCGCCGCCACACTGTGCTATGTGTGGGACACCAGCTTGCCTGCGGGCACGATGATCGACAATGCCTACAGCCGCCGCGTGCGCTACCTCGTGCTGCGCAGCGGCGAAGCCGCCCCCACGCCGTGGCAGGCCGAGTCGCGCGACCTTGCCGCGGATTTCCTGCGTGCCTTTGGCGATGAGGCCACCGAGGCCCCGCGTCTGCGCGCCATCGCAGTGGGAGCTGACACCGACAACACGGGCAGCCAGGCCCTCGCCTTCGTGCGGGGCTTGCAGCACCGCCCGGGAGGAACCGAATGAAACAACTCGTGCTGGCCGGTGGCGGCCATGCCCACGTCCAGGTGTTGGCCGCCCTCGCGGCCCAGCCCCTGCCTGGGGCCGAGGTGACTCTGGTCACGCCGCAGCCGGTGCTGTGGTACTCCGGCATGGTGCCTGGCGTGATCGCGGGCCGCTACGCCCCCGAAGAGGCACAGATCGATCTGGCCGCCCTGGCCCGCCGTGCAGGCGTGCGCCTGGTGCTCGATGCCGTGGCCGCGTTGCGGCCCGAGACCCGCCGACTCCGGCTGGCTGGCGGCGCCGAGCTGGCCTATGACGCGCTCAGCCTCGATACCGGTGGTGAACTGTCGCGCGACCTCATCGACGGAGCCCGCGATCAAGCCCTGTTCGTGCGCCCGCTGCACAGCTTCGTGCAACTGTGGCCGCGCCTGCAGTCGCTGGCGGCGCGGCAGCCGGGTCTGCAGGTGGTGGTCATCGGCGGCGGGGCGGCCGGCTTCGAACTGGCTGCGGCCATGCGCCGCGCGCTGGTCGCCCAGGCGCGGGTCACGCTCGTGGCCGGAAACGCCGGCCTGCTGCCGAGCTTCCCGCGCGGCGTGCGCCATCAGGCCCTCGCGGTGCTCAAGTCGCGCTCCGTCACCGTGATCGCCGACGACGCCGTCGAGATCGAACCTGGCCAGTTGCGCCTGTCCGGTGGCAGCCGCCTGCCCTGTGACGCGCCGGTGGTGGCCCTGGGCGTGCAGCCGCCGGCCTGGCTGTCCGACAGCGGCCTGCGCCTGGCGCCCGATGGCTTCATTGCCACTGGGGCCACCCTGCAGTCGGTGTCACACCCCGAGGTCTTTGCGGTGGGCGATGTGTCTCGCCGCATCGACGCCCCCCACCCCCGCAGCGGCGTGTACGCCGTGCGCGCCGGCCCGGTGCTCACCGCCAACCTGCGCGCCTGGGCGGCGGGGCAGCCCCTCACCGTCTACCGCCCTCAGCGCCTGGCGTTGGCGCTGCTGTCCTGCGGGGATGGCACGGCGCTGGCGAGCTGGGGGCCCCTGTCGGCCCGAGGGGCCTGGGTGGGGCGCTGGAAAGACCGCATCGACCGCGCCTTCGTCGAGGCCTACCGCGAAGGGGCGCGGGTCGGGTCCCTGTCGCTGCGCTGAAGGTTCTGCGGCAGTTCTTCTCGCAGTCCACGGGATGGTGCACCCGCATACCGTGCTGAGGGACACGTGCATTTCCCGAATCGCCGTGCCAAAGCGTAAGCTCCTCCTCCCGGCAGGAGCCAGCAGGTTTTGGAAACGCGGTGTGACAAGGACGGCGCGCGGGGCGCCGTCGGGCGCGTGCGCGCCCCGGATCAAGGGGGGTCAGTCCTTCGGCCGGAAGGTGATCAGGATGGGGGAGGGCACGCGGCCGTTGTCGTCGCGCGGCAGGGTTTCCGTGCGTTCGATGGCGCGCAGCACCGCCTGGTCCCATTCCGGATGGCCGCTGGACTTCACCAGCCGTGCGCCGAGGATGGTGCCATCGGGAGCAGCTCGCACCTCCACCTCGGCGGCCGGGTTGTTCGTCAGCGTGTCCACGAAAATGATGTTGGGCTTGATGCGGGCGCGCAGCCGGCCCGCATAGCCGGCCGAGGGCGTCCCGGCCGCGCTGCCCTGCGCTGCACCAGTGGCCTGTGTGCCGGTGCCGGCCTGGCTGATGATGCGCTGCATCTGCGCCTCGCGCAGCTCGGCCAGGCGCTTCTCTTCGGCCTGGCGGCGCTTTTCGGCCTCGGCCTTGCGTTGTTGTTCAAGGCGCTGCTTCTCGGCCAGCTCGCGCTTGAGCCGCTCGGCTTCTTCTTGCTTCTTGCGTTCGGCTTCGCGGCGCTGGGCCTCCTCACGCTTTTTGCGTTCAGCTTCCTGCAACTCGCGCTGGCGTTTGGCCTCGGCTTCTTTGCGCTGCTTCTCGATGGCCAGCTCGGCCTCACGGTCGGGCGCGGGTGGTGGGGGGGCCGCAGCGGGTGCCGGTGCGGGCGGGGAGGGCGCGGGAGCTGGGGCCGGCGCGGGCGGCGCCGCCGCGGCCTGCGGCACGGCGGCCCACAGCTCGGCTTCGACCGCGTCGGGGGCGCTGGACTTCCAGTTCACGCCCAGCGCCAGGGCTCCGATCAGGGCCGCGTGCATGCCCAGCGCGATCGCCAGGCCGCGGCCGCGGGCATCGGGCGAAGGGGGCAGCAGGTCGTCGCGTTCGCTGGAAGGCGTCATGGACGGTACGGCTCCTGTGGCATGTCCTCAGCCGCCTTGCTGGCGCACGAGCAGGCCCACGCGCTCGAAGCCGCCGGCGCGCAGCCGCGACATCACGTTGACCACCGCTTCGTAGCGTACGCTGCGGTCGGCCGAGATCACGATGGGAGCAGGGTCCGCTCCCTGGATCGCGGCACGCACGTCCTGTTCGAGTCGGGACAGGGTGGTGCGGCCCGTCTCCTTGCCGTTCACGCGCAGCCGCAGCATCTCGTCGGCGCCCACCACCACCTCGACCACCCGCTGCGGCGCCGCGGCAGCGCGGCCCACGGTGG
>NZ_JBKBVU010000048.1:0-3665 GCF_046289365.1 Caldimonas sp.
CTGGTGCCCACGCCGCGTGCGGCCGGGCTCAGTTCGCCCGAGCGGGCGTCCAGCCGGTGGGCGTGGGTGGCCTCGGGCGGCCGGCTGCACAGGGCCACCTCGGCCACCGAGGCGATCGCCGCCAGCGCCTCACCCCGAAAGCCCATGGTCTGCACCTGCTCCAGTTCGGCCAGCGAGGCGATCTTGCTGGTGGCATGGCGGCGCAGCGCCAGCGGCATCTCGTCGGCCGGCATGCCCTGGCCGTCGTCTTCGACGACGATGGCGCGCACGCCCCCGCCCACCAGCTTCACCGTCACCTCCGAGGCGCCGGCATCCAAGGCGTTGTCCACCAGCTCGCGCACCACCGAGGCCGGGCGTTCGACCACCTCGCCTGCGGCGATCTGGCTGATCAGCTCGTCGGGCAGTTCGCGGATGGGCCGGCGCGGGGGGAGGCGGGGAGCATTCATTCACGGGGATTGTAGGAGGGCGCCCCATCCGCCGTGGCCCCGGCAGGGATAATCGCGGCCCATGGAACTGATCACCTTCCTGATCGACTTCATCCTGAACGTCGACGAGCATCTGGCCCGCTTCGTGGCCACCTACGGGACCTGGGTGTATGCCCTGCTGTTCGCCATCGTCTTCGTCGAGACCGGGTTGGTGATCATGCCCTTCCTGCCCGGCGATTCCCTGCTGTTCGTGGTGGGCACGATGTGTGGGGCAGGGCTGATGGACATCCGGCTGTCCATCGGGTTGCTGCTGGTGGCCGCGATCGCCGGCGACCAGGTCAACTACACCCTCGGCCGCTACTGCGGGCCCAAGGTGTTCCAATGGGAGCAGTCGCGCTTGTTCAACAAGCGCGCCTTCAACCAGGCGCACGAGTTCTATGAGCGCTACGGCGGCATCACCATCATCCTGGCGCGCTTCCTGCCCTTCGTGCGCACCTTCGCTCCCTTCGTGGCCGGCGTGGCCGAGATGAACCGTGCGAAGTTCACGCTCTACAACGTGGTGGGGGCCGTCCTGTGGGTGGTCGGCATCACGCTGGCCGGGTACTTCTTCGGCAACCTGAGTTTTGTCCAGAACAACCTGGAAAAGATCATCTGGGCGCTGATCATCGTGCCGGGGTTGATCGCCATCTACGGGGCGTGGAAGACGCGGCGGGCGGCGCGCTAAGGTGCGGTGCAATGTTGAATCCAACACGACGCTTCGTGCGCCACGCGTCGGATGCCCACGCGGGATGGGCGACAATCCCCCACCGCCGCGCTTGAGCCGAGGCATTCCCCCGTGAAATCGTATCGCTGCTTGCTAGTGTTGATCCTCGGCTGGACAGCCGCTGCAGTTCACGCCGTGCAGTGGTCTGCCTCGCCCGAAAGGACCACCCGGTTGGTGGTGCGGTTGGAGGAGGACGTCCAGGCCCAACGCCAAGTGAGCCCGCTTGGGCCGACTGAACGCATGGACCGAGCCCGTGAAAGGATTCGTGGGCTGTCGCAGAAGGCCGGCGTTGCGCTGACCCTGAAACATCCGTTGGGCGATGGTTCCTTCGTGGTCGAGATGCCTCAGCCCAAGACGGTACGCGAAGCGCAGGCCCTCGCGCAGGTTCTGGCCGGCCAGCCCGGGGTGGAATCGGTCGGCGTGGACGTCTGGGTGCGCCGGCAGGCCTTCATCCCCAACGACCTGCACTTTCCCGAGCAGTGGGCCCTTCAGCCGGCGAGCCAGGGTGTGATCGGCAGCGCCCGTTTCAGCGACGCCTGGGATGTCGGCGGCGCGGCGTTCATTGGATCCCCGTCGGTCATCGTGGCGCTCATCGATACCGGGCGTGTGCGTCATGCCGATCTCGAAGCCAACGAGATCGATGGCCATGACTTCGTGTCGGCTGGGACCATCGCAGGCGTCGAGGTGGCTGGAGATGGCGACGGCCGGGACCCCGACCCTTCGGACCCTGGGGACTATTGCGAGCCTGACAACGCGGACTCTTCTTGGCACGGCTTGAAGATGGCCAGCATTCTGGCGGCCGTGACGCACAACCTCCAAGGCATCGCCGGTGCAGCGCCGGGAGTGAGGGTGCAACACATTCGGGCCTTGGGTCGCTGCGGGGGCTGGCTCAGCGATGTGGCCGACGCTTTGCGTTGGGCTGTGGGGGCCCCCGTGGCCGGTGTGCCGGTCAACCCCAGTGCCGCTCAGGTGAAGGTGATCAACATGAGCCTGGGCTCCCTCCCCGGGCTGGACTGCAACAGCAGTGCCTACGGCTATATCCGCGATGCCGTGCGCGCGGCGCAGTCCGCAGGGGCTGTGGTCGTGGCGGCAGCGGGCAATGAGGGACAGTCCTCTGTGGGACTGCCTGCAGGATGTGACGGTGTGATAGCGGTCGGCGCGCACACTTCACGGGGGGCATTGGCGGGCTACTCGAACCGCTCTTCGAAGGTGATGCTGACCGCGCCTGGCGGTGGGTGTCCGATCGACGGACTCACCCCTTGCGATACGGTGCCCATCGTCTCGCTGGGCAACACCGGCACACGGCAACCTCAGGCCAATCTATGGCGCGATGTCACGGGGGGCACATCGGCGGCGACTCCTTTCGTGTCGGCCGCAGCCGCTTTGATGATGTCGCTGGACGGCGGCTTGACGCCTGTTCAAGTACGCACCATCCTGGCCGAGACGGCGCGCCCGCACCCTGCGGGCAGTTACTGCGCCAACAACCCCGGCATGTGCGGCACGGGCATGCTCGACGCCGAGGCGGCTGTGCTGCGTGTGCGCGATGGCCCCATCCCTGGCGGTTCCGGCCGCTCCGGCGGCGGTGCGCTGGCCTGGGGTTGGCTGGCGCTGCTCGCCCTGGCCGCCTGGCGTGCACGCCGGCTTCACACTTGCCGATTGCGCGCCAGCGGCGGGTTCTTCTCGAAGTAGCGGCGGATGCCGTTCATCAACGCTTCGGCCAGTTGGTCCTGGTAAGCGGCCGATCTGAGCTTTTGCTCTTCCTCCCGGTTGGAGATGAAGGCCGTCTCCACCAGGATGGACGGAATGTCCGGCGCTTTGAGCACGGCGAAACCGGCCTGCTCGACCCGAGGCTTGTGCAGCCGGCCCACCTTGCCGATGTGTCCCAGCACCGCGCTGCCCAGCTTGAGGCTGTCGTTGATCTGGGCCGTCGTGGACATGTCCATCAGCGCACGCAGCACCTGCGCATCGTTGTGCTTCACGTTCACGCCGCCCACGATGTCGGCGGCGTTTTCCTTGTTGGCCAGCCAACGCGCCGCCTCGCTGGTGGCTCCGCGCTCGGACAGCGCATAGACCGAGGCCCCCCGTGCATTGGGGTTGGTGAAGGCATCGCCATGGATCGAGATGAACAGGTCGGCCTGTACGCGCCGGGCCTTCTCGACACGCTGGCGCAGGGGCACGAAGAAGTCGGCATCTCGCGTCATCATCGCGCGCATGTTCGGCTCGGCATTGATGCGGTCGCGCAGTCGCCGGGCGATGGCGAGCACGACGTCTTTCTCGCGCGTGCCCGCAGGGCCGATCGCGCCCGGATCCTCGCCGCCGTGGCCCGGGTCCAGGGCCACGATGATCAGACGGTTCATGCGGCCCCGGGCCGTGCCGTCGAGCTCGCTGCGACGGGTCACCGGCGCATTCGGCGCCGGCAGGGGCGGTGCGGCCGCCACGGGCGGGCTCGTGGCGCTCGCCGCGCCGCCACAGCCCCC
>NZ_JBKBVU010000048.1:3675-19188 GCF_046289365.1 Caldimonas sp.
TGCGTTCGCGGGGGGTGTTCTTGCTCCCCTCCCCCCCCCCCCACGGCCCCCGATGCGGTCGATGAACTCCCCCAGGGCATCGTCCAGCGCGGCCTGGGCACGGCGTTCGGCCTCCTCCTTCTCGCGGATCAGGGCCATCAGCGGGTCGATCGGTATGGTGGGGTACAGGTCGAAGACCAGCCGGTGCTGATAGTCGGCCACCGGCGCAAGAGTGAACACCTGCGGCTCCACGGGCTGCTTGAGGTCGATCACCAGGCGCACGACGCGCGGCTGGTTCTGCCCCACCCGCACGCCGGCGATATAGGGGTCGTCGGCGCGCACCTTGCCGACGATCTCGCGCAGCGTGGGGCTGAGTTCGAGCCCGTCGATGTCCACCACCAGCCGATCGGGCTGACTGGTGACGAAATGACGCGCCTGCAAGGGTGTGTCGCTTTCCAGCGTGACGCGGGTGTAGTCGGGGGCGGGCCACACGCGCACGGCGACGATGGCCGCACCGAAGGCGATGTCGCTGGCGCCCAGCAGCAGCACGAGGCCGCCGGTGCGATGGAGGAAGTGCCGCCGCTTCATCCGAGCAGCGCGGCCCCGCGGGGGGTGTAGGCGGTGATCATGACCTCGCGTTGGTCGTCGTCGCCCGGCTGGAGTTCCATCCGCCAGTCGGGCACCGGCAACAGGCCGGCGGCGCGGTCGGGCCATTCCACGAGCTTGAGTCCCGGGCCAGTAAGGATGTCGCGCAAGCCGGCATCCTCCCACTCACGCGGGTCGCTGAAGCGGTAGAGGTCGAAGTGCCAGGCCTGCAGGTCCGGCAGCGTGTAGGGCTCCATCACGGCGTAGGTGGGGCTCTTGATGCGGCCCGTGGCCCCGAGCGCGCGCAGCAGGTGCCTCACGAAGGTGGTCTTGCCGGCCCCCAGTGGACCATGCAGTTCGATGAAGGCGTCATGCAGTTCGCTGCGCCGTGCCAGCGCACGCGCGAAGTCCTCGCAGGCCGATTCATCCGGCCAATGGAGGGAGGAGCTTCCTAGAATCGTGGAATGCATCAAGACCGTGCCGTCGACCCCACCGCATTGCTGGTGCAACTGCGCCACTGGGCCCATGGGTTGGGATTTTCCCAGATCGGGGTGGCCGGTGTCGATCTGAGCAGTGCCGAACCCGGCCTGCGTGCCTGGCTGGAGGCGGGCTTCCACGGTGAGATGCACTACATGGCCGCCCATGGCATGAAGCGTGCGCGGCCCGCCGAGCTCGTGCCCGGCACGGTGAGCGTGATCACGGCTCGCATGGACTACCTGCCCCAAAGCCTGCCCGAAGGCTGGCAGACCGTGGAATGGGAGCGTCTGCACCGGGCCCCGGCGCAGGCCGGCGTCTCGCTCTATGCGCGCGGCCGCGACTATCACAAGGTGTTGCGCAGCCGGCTGCAGGCCCTGGCCGAGCGGCTCGCGCAGGCGATCGGGCCGTTCGGCCATCGGGTCTTCACCGATTCGGCCCCGGTGCTCGAGGTCGAGCTGGCCGTGCGCAGCGGCCTGGGCTGGCGGGGCAAGCACACGTTGTTGCTCTCGCGCGAGGCAGGTTCGATGTTCTTTCTCGGCGAGATCTACGTGGACCTGGCCCTGCCCCCGACACCGTCCACCACGGCCCACTGCGGGTCGTGCCAGGCCTGCATCGGCGTGTGCCCCACGCAGGCGATCGTCGGGCCCTACCGGCTCGATGCCAGGCGCTGCATCTCCTACCTCACGATCGAGCATCCGGGGCCGATTCCCGTTGAGCTGCGCCGCGCCATGGGCAACCGCATCTACGGCTGTGACGACTGCCAGCTGGTGTGCCCCTGGAACCGGTATGCGCAACGCGCGGTCCTGCCTGACTTCGATGCGCGTTCCGTGTGGGCGCAGGCCACGCTGGTGGACCTGTTCGCCTGGGACGAGGCCCGGTTTCTGAAGGCCACCGAAGGCAGCCCGATCCGGCGGATCGGGCACGAGCGCTGGTTGCGCAACCTGGCCGTTGCGCTGGGCAATGCCTGGCGGGAGACGGGCGATCCCGCCGTGCGTCAGGCCTTGCAGGATCGCCGCGAGGCGGCCAGCCCGCTGGTGCGGGAACACATCGACTGGGCGCTGGCGCAGCGGGCCGGGTGATGGCGGTCAGCCCTGCATCCATCGCAGGGCGGCCAGCCACACCGGGATCGATGCCATGCCCAGCAGCGTGGAGACGGTAACCAGGCCGGCCACGTAGCTGCCGTTGCCGCCCATGCGCACGGCCAGCACGTAGGCGCTGGAGGCCGTGGGCATCGCGGCGAAGGCGACCACCACGGGTTGCTGGGCCGCCGGTACGCCCAGCAGGTGCACCAGCGCGAGCGCGACCACCGGCAGCCCCACATGCCGGATGCCCAGCAGTCCGGCGGCCAGGCCCGGGCCGGCCCACAGGCCGCCGAGCTTGAGCCCGGCACCAACGGCCATCAGCCCCAGGGGCAGGGCAGCCTGGCCGATGCGCTGCACCGTCGAGGCCAGAGGATCCGCCAGACGCACACCGAGGAGGTTGGCGAGCAGACCGCCCACGGTGGCGACGATGAGCGGGTTGCGCACGATCTCGCGCCAAAAGCCATGGCCGCCATGCCGGGCCAGCGGGTACACCGCAGCGAAGTTGCACAAGGGCACGGCCAGCGCCACCAGCAGCGCCGTCCAGGTCACGCCCGCGGGGCCGGCCAGCTTGTCGGCCAGTGCCAGTGCGACATAAGAGTTGAAGCGGAAGGCCACCTGGGCGCCCGAGGCATGCAGCCGGGGATCCACCCCAGGCAGCCGTCGCAGCGCATAGGCGCCGGCAACGCCCATCCCCACGATCCCGAGGCCGGCCGCGGCCAGCGGCAGCGTGGTCTGGAACTCCAGGGGGCTGCGGACGATGGAGTTGAACAGCAGCACCGGGAACAGCAGGTAGTAGACGAGCCGTTCGACGGCTTCCCACACCCCCCGGTCGAGCGACGTGTGGCGACACAGCAGAAAGCCGCAAACGATGAGCAGGCATTCGGGCAGCAGCAGCGAGACGTCGGACATGGCGCAGGCAATGGGCAGGCGGTGTCGAGTGTGCCAGCGCAGCAGGCCGTGTCCGGGCCAACCCGATGCGTAGTTCCCACAATCGCCGACGCAGGCCTGTCGCACAGGATTGGCGGCGGCTCCACGGTGCCCGTATCATCAGGCGCCTTGCCGGATACCATCCGTCCTATCGTCCCACACAAGGAGACCTCCATGCAGCGCCGACACCTGATCGCCGCCCTCGCTTTGCCCGCCGCACTTGCCTTCAGTGGGGCGGCCTGGAGCCAAGCCTATCCTGCCAAGCCCGTGCGACTCATCGTGCCCTTTGCGCCCGGGGGCACCACCGACATCATCGCCCGCATCATTGCCGAGAAGATCCAGGGCCCGCTGGGCCAGCAGATGGTGGTGGACAACCGCGGCGGCGGTGGCGGCCTGATCGGCGCGGCCGAGATCGTGCGCGCCCAGCCCGACGGCTACACCTTGGGCATGGCCACGGTGTCGACCACTGCGTCCAACCCGGCCATCAATCCCAAGACGCCGTACAACCCGCTGACCGATTTCACGTCCATCATCAACATCGCGGCCACGCCCAACGTGATCGCCTTGCATCCGTCCTTCCCTGCCAAGGACTACAAGACCTTCTTGCAGGTGCTCAAGGCCAACCCCGGCAAGTACAGCTATTCGAGCTCGGGCACCGGTGGCATTGGCCATCTGCAGATGGAGTTGTTCAAGTCGCTGTCGGGCACCTTCATCACGCACATTCCCTACCGTGGGGCGGGTCCGGCACTCAACGACACCGTGGCCGGTCAAGTGCCGATGATCTTCGACAACCTGCCCTCGGCGCTGCCCTTCATCAAGGACGGCCGCCTGGTTCCCATCGTCGTGGCCGCCCCTGAGCGCCTGTCGGTGCTGCCGAACGTGCCCACCTTCAAGGAAGTCGGTCTGGAGCCGGTCAACCGCATGGCCTACTACGGCATCCACGGGCCCAAGGGGCTGCCCAAGGAGGTGGTCGACAAGATCAATGCCGCCGTGCGCCAGACGCTGCAGGATCCGGACGTGCGCCGCCGCATCGAGGCCACCGGTTCGATCATCGTGGGCAACACGCCCGAGCAGTTCGCCGCCCAGACCAAGGCCGAGTTCGAGGTCTACAAGCAGGTGGTGGACAAGCAAAAGCTCAAGCTCGATTGAGCCGGTCCCGCGCTTGCCCTGACGAACGGCCGTCGCCTCCGGGCGGCGGCCTTTGTCCATGTCTGCACTGACCGAGAGCCTGGCCAGCATCGACCGCTTCGCCGATGCGCTGTGGGTGGAGGAGGGTCTGTCGGCCCATACGCTGGCGGCCTACCGCCGAGACCTCAGGCTGTATGCGCGCTGGCTCGACGGCCAGGTCGGCAAGGCCTTGGATGCCACCACCGAGACCGACCTGCGCGCCTATGCCGTGTACCGTGCGCAGACCAAGGCCAGCACGGCCAACCGGCAACTCACGGTCTTTCGCCGCTATTTTCGCTGGGCCCTGCGCGAGCGGCTCGTCCAGGCCGACCCCACCTTGCGCCTGGAGGCGGCCCGCCAACCCCTGCGCGTGCCCAAGACTTTGAGCGAAGCCCAGGTCGAGGCCCTGCTGGGCGCACCTGACACGCAGACGCCGCTGGGTCTGCGCGATCGCACGATGCTGGAGCTGATGTATGCCAGCGGCCTGCGCGTGAGCGAACTGGTCACGCTCAAGACCGTGCATGTCGGGCTGGACGAAGGCGTGTTGCGGGTGCTGGGCAAGGGCGCGCGCGAGCGCCTGGTGCCCTTCGGCGAGGAGGCCCACGCCTGGCTGCGGCGTTACCTGGCCGAATCGCGGCCGCTCATCCTGGGCGGCCGCGCCGCGCGGGACCTGTTCGTCACCCAGCGGGGTGAGGGCATGACACGCCAGATGTTCTGGACGCTGGTGAAAAAGCATGCGCGCACGGCGGGCATCACCCAGCCACTGTCCCCTCACACACTGCGCCATGCCTTTGCCACCCACCTGCTCAACCATGGGGCCGATTTGCGCGCCGTGCAGATGCTGCTGGGGCATGCGGACATCTCGACGACGCAGATCTACACCCACGTGGCACGGGAGCGCCTGCGCCAGCTGCATGCGCAGCACCATCCAAGGGGATGAAAAAAGCCGGCCCGCAGGCCGGCTTTTGCGATCAGGCCGAAGCGCGATCAGAAGTTGTGGCGCAGGCCCAGGGCGAAGGAGCTGAAGTCGCCACCGTAGACGGCAGCCGAGCCGTCGTTGAGCTTGGTGTAGAAGGCGTACAGCTTCGTGCGCTTGCTCAGGTTGTAGTTGTAGCCCAGGGTGTACTGGGTGGCATCGCTGTCGTTGGCGTTGTCGTATTCGCCGGCGCGGCCCACGTTCAGATGGAATTCCGAAGCGCCCATCGCATACATGCCGGACAGGCGGACATTGGTGCGCTTGCCCAGGCCGGTGCCGAAGCCGTCTTCGTCACGCTGCACATAGCCGCCGAAGGTGAAGTCGCCCAGGCTGTACAAGGCGCGCACGGCGAATTGATTCTGGTCGCCCAGCTTGGAGTAGCCGGCGCCCAGTTGCAGCGGCCCCATGGCGTAATTGGCGGCCAGATCGTAGCTGTGGTCGGCCTGCGTTTCCTTCAGCGACATGGCCGCCTCCAGCGTCAGACCGCCCAGATCGGGGGTGCGGTAGGCGATCTTGTTGGTGTCGCGGGTCACGTAGGCATACAGGGCATCGGCCGAGGTGCCCGTGTCGTGGTTGTGCATGCTCACGTAATCGGCCGTGGCGAAATAGGCTTCGCTGGTGTAGCGGCCCAGGCGCAGCATGCCAAAGCCGCCGGACAGGTTCAGTTCGCTTTGACGGGCCCAGAACTCGGGTTGGGTTTGAGCGCCGGTGTCGGCGTTCAAGCCATGCTCGAGCACGAAGCCGGCCTTCAGGCCGCCGCCCAGGTCCTCGGTGCCGCGAAAGCCGATGCGCGAGGCATTGTTCTGCATCACAGTGGTGGAGGTGCCGCCGGCCTTCTGGCGCTCGATGGAGACGTTCATACGGCCGTAGATGTTGACGCTGCTTTGGGCCAGGGCCGAGCCCGCGCTCAGTGCGGCCAGGGCCGCCAGGGCGACTTGGAGCTTTTTCATGGAGTTCCTTGTGAGGGGAAAACGGGTGATGAGAAATCAGGGTTGCCATCATCGATGGGCAGCCCTTGTCATGAACCTGTCATTTTAGGAAGTCTGTGCCCCGGCTTGCTTCAGATCTGAGAGAGATGACGCGGCGGCGCAACAGATCCGGCCTCGCGCACAATCGCGGCCCATGGACCACAACTTTCTCTCTGCTCTGATCCTGCTGCTGCTGGTGCTCGACCCCTTCGGCAGTCTGCCGATCTTCATTTCGGTGCTGCGCGGCGTGCCGCCCGAGCGCCGCACCCGGGTGGCTGTGCGCGAAGTGCTCATCGCTTTCGTCGTGCTGCTGGGCTTCATGTTTGCCGGTGGCGCCTTCCTGGAGCTGATGCATTTGTCCGAACGCTCCCTGGAGGTGGCCGGGGGGGTGATCCTGCTGATCATCGCGATCCGCATGATCTTCGCGTCCGGGGGCGAGATCTACGCGGCTGGCACCGGGCGTGAGCCTTTCATCTTCCCGCTGGCCGTGCCCTTGCTGGCCGGGCCCTCGGCGATGGCCACGGTGCTGCTGCTGGCCTCGCGCCAGCCCGAGCGGCTGTTGGAATGGGTGGGGGCGCTGTCCACGGCCATGCTTGTGTGCGGGGCGGTGCTGCTGGCGGCCGACCGGCTGCGCCGGCTCTTGGGCGATTCGATGGTCTCGGCCATCGAGAAGCTCATGGGTCTGGTGCTGACGGCCATTGCCGTCGAGATGATCCTCGCGGGCCTGAAGCGCTATTTCTTCGGGTGAGGGCGACACCGGCGGAGCCGGCGCCGCCGGATCCGCGGTGTCTGCGGGAGGCGCGGTCTATCGGCCGCGCAGATGCTCGGGGGCTTCCAGGCGTTTGGCCAGCAGCGAGAGCGTCAGCGTGAGGATGAGGTACATCGCCGAGATCGCGAGGTAGGGCTCCCAGTAGCGCGAGTAGGCGCCGGCCACGGTGCGTGCGGCCAGTGCCAGCTCGGCCAGGCCGATCGCCGAGACGAGCGAGGAGTCCTTGATCAGGGTGATGCCCTCGTTCACGAAGGCCGGCACCATGCGACGGAAGGCCTGGGGCAGCACCACGTTGCGCATGGCCTGGCCGTGGGTGAGGCCCAGGCTGTAGGCCGCCTGCACCTGTCCACGGTGGATGCTCTGGATGCCCGCCCGGAAGATTTCCGAGATGTACGCGGCGGCGTTCAGCGTGAGGGCCAGCGCCCCCGAGAAGAAGGCGCCGTGCTCCTGGCGGAAGCTGATGGCGGCCGGCCCCGTGAGCAGCAGGCCGTGGTCCGGGTGCACCAACGTGGGCATCAGCGCGAAATGCACCAGCAGGATCTGCACGAACAGCGGCGTGCCGCGGAAGAAGGTCACGTAGGCGAGCGTGAGCCCACGGGCCGCGACCATCCCGACGCGCAGCGGCCAGGCCTTGGGCGCCGGCGCATCGGCCGAGCTGCTGATGAGCCCCAGCCCCACGCCCAGCAGCATGCCCGCACCGATGGCCACCAGCGTGAGCTGGATGGTCATCCACAGGCCGGTGGCGAACAGCGGGCCATAGCCCGCCAGGATTTCCCAGCGCAGGTCCATGCGGGCTCAGGCGCTCACTTGGAGGCGGCCGGTGCCGCCGCCGGTGCGCCGAAGTACTTGGCGTAGATGCGGTCGTAGGTGCCATCGGCTCGGATGGCGGCCAGACCTTCATTGAGCTTGGCCAGCAACTCGGTGTTGCCCTTGCGCACGGCGATGCCGTACTGCTCGGGCGCGAAGGAGCTGTCGCTCACGGTCTTGAAAGCCGCCGAGCTGTTGTTGGCCACATAGTGGTTGATCACGCCGTTGTCGGCCACCACGGCATCCACGCCGCCCGACTCGAGCTCCTTGAGCGCCAGCGGGGTGGACTCGAAGCGGCGCACGTTGGCGTTGTCCTTGCCCAGCAATTGGGTGACGACCTCGTCGCCGGTGGTCCCGGTCTGCACCCCGACCTTCAGGGTCTTGAGGTCTTCGAACTTGGTCACGGGGCTGTCCTGGCGCACGGCGATGAGCTGCACCGCGTCGAAGTAGGGCGCGGTGAAGTCCATGGACTGGCGACGCTCGTCGGTGATCGTGATGGCCGACACCAGCAGGTCGCGGTCGCCCTGGTTCAGCGAGTTGAAGATGCCTTCCCAGGGGGTGTTGACGAATTTCACCTCCATGCCGGCCTTGGCCGCGATAGCGCTGACGATCTCGATGTCAAAGCCGACGATCTCGCCGCGTTCGTTCTGCGACTCGAACGGGGCATAGGCGGCATCGGTGCCCACGACATACACCTTGGCGGGAGCAGCGGCCGGTGCGGCCGCGGGGGCGGCCGGTTCCTGCTTGCCGCAGGCGGCCAACCACAGGCCGGCAGCGATCAGGCCGGCGACTTTCAGGAAACGACGGGTGTTCAGCGAAGTCATGAGGTCCTCGAAAGGAAAAACGGTTGCGGGCGCCGCCCCTGCGGCGCCAACGTAGGGCGCAGTGTAAGCCCGGCGCGGGCCATCCCCGCCGGGCGGGTGGGCCGCCCCCGATCTTTAGAGCGGGCGTTCCAACCGATCCAGTTCGGCTTGCGTGAAGCCGGCGCGACGCCGCGCGCCGTGGTTAAAGGGGGGTTTCAATCGAGGGGCCTCGTGGCGCCGGGCGAGGGTCTCGTAGTGAGCCAGGGGGTCCAGCCCCTGGCGCTCGCACAGCCAGCGGTACCAGTGGTTGCCGATGGCCACATGGCCCACCTCGTCGCGCAGGATGATGTCCAGGATCTCGACGGCGCGCGCATCGCCGGCCTTCGCGAGCTTAGACTGGATCAACGGCGTGGCGTCCAGGCCGCGGGCTTCCAGCGTGCGCGGCACCAGGGCCATGCGGGCCACAATGTCGTCGCGCGTCTTGTCGGCCATGGCCCACAAGCCATCGTGGGCCTCGAAGTCGCCGTAGTCGTGGCCCAGGCTGCGCAGATGTTCGCGCAGCAGCGAGAAGTGCAGGGCCTCTTCGCCGGCCACGCGCAGCCAGTCGCGGTAGTAGGCCGCGGGCAGGCCGGGAAAGCGCCAGACGGCATCCAAGGCCAGGTTGATGGCATTGAATTCGATGTGGGCGATGGCGTGCAACAAGGCGGCCCGTCCCGTCACCGTGTGGGGCGAGCGGCGTGGCACCTCGGCGGGAGGCACGAGCCTGGGACGCTCGGGGCGCCCCGGCAGGCCGGGCAGGGGCGTCAGCGGCTCGTCGCATCCGATGTCCAAGCCGGCCTGGGCGTCGGCCACCAGGGCTCGGGCCTGGGCAGCCTTGTCCGCAGGGTTGCGCAGGCAAAGCACCTGCAAGGCGCGCTGTCGCAACGAGGCGGGCGAGGAGGCTGCCGGGAGGGAAGTCGTCATGGAACTTAAAATTATCCCCTCTTCAGGAGCAGTCCATGGCCCTTTACCAGCTCGATGAGCTGATCCCCACCGTGCACGAGACCGCCTGGGTGGCCGAATCGGCCCAGGTGATTGGCGATGTCCACCTCGCCGAGGACAGCAGTGTGTGGTTCGGCACCGTGATCCGCGGCGACACGGCGGCCATCCGCATCGGACGGGGCTCGAACATCCAGGACAACTCGGTGCTGCATGCCGACCTGGGTGTGCCGCTGACCATCGGCGAGGAGGTGACCGTGGGGCACCAGGTGATGCTCCATGGCTGCACGATCGGCGACGGATCGCTCATCGGCATACAGGCCGTCGTGCTGAACAACGCGCGCATCGGCAAGGGCTGTGTGGTGGGGGCCGGCTCGGTCGTGACCGAGGGCAAGGAGTTCCCGGACGGTTCGCTGATTCTGGGCGCGCCGGCCAAGGTGGTCCGGCAGCTCACGCCCGAGCAGGTGGAGCGCTTGCGCCTGGGGGCAGCGCACTACGTGCACAACGCGCGGCGGTTCCGCGCCGGGCTCAAGAGGATCGGCTGATGTCAGCACTGCACAAGTTCCTGTTCGAGGGCCTGCCCGTGCGCGGCATGCTGGTGCGCCTGACCGATGCCTGGACCGACATGCTGCGCCGGCGCGAGGCCGCCGGTGGCTACCCCGAGCCGGTGCGCCGCCTGCTCGGCGAGATGACGGCCGCCGGTGTGCTGATGCAGGCCAACATCAAGTTCAACGGCTCGCTGGTGCTGCAGATCCAGGGCGACGGGCCTGTGCGTCTGGCCGTCGTCGAGGTGCAACCCGACCTGCGGGTGCGCGCCACGGCCAAGGTGCTGGGCGAGGTGGTGCCTTCGGCGCGGCTGGAGGCCCTGGTGAACGTGCATGGCCGGGGCCGGTGTGCGATCACGCTCGACCCCAAGGACCGGTTGCCGGGGCAGCAGCCCTACCAAGGGGTGGTGCCCCTGCATGGCGACCACCGCGAGCCGTTGCAGGACGTGGCCCAGGTGCTGGAGCACTACATGCTGCAGTCCGAACAGCTCGACACCCGGCTCATCCTGGCGGCCGACGACCAGGTGGCTGCGGGTCTGCTGATCCAGCGCCTGCCCGTCGAGGGTGAGGGCAACCTGGCCTCAGGCCGGGCCCGGGAGGACGACATCGGACTGAACGAACACTACAACCGCATTGCCCACCTGGCCTCGACGCTCACGCGCGAGGAACTGCTCGGACTGGACGCGGACACGGTGCTGCGACGGCTCTTCTGGGAGGAGACGGTGCGTCGTTTCGAGCCGCTCACCGGGCCGCAGGGCCCGCGGTTCGCCTGCTCGTGCTCGCGCCAGCGCGTGGGTCAGATGCTGCTCGGGCTGGGCCGCGAGGAGATTGAAGGCATCGTGGCCGAGCAGGGCCGGGTCGAGATCGATTGCGACTTCTGCGGCGCGCGCTATCAATTCGACGCGGTGGACGTGGGCAGCCTGTTCACGCCGGGGCGTGACCACCCCCCGGGGCCGGCGGCGGTGCAATAGGGCGTTCAGGGCTGGTCCGTCAGCCGGCGCAGCAGCAGGTGCTCGCATTCGGGCACCAGGCACTCGCGGCACCATGGGCGCAGACGTGGCGCGGCATCCGACGCGGGGGCGGTCAGCCGTCCCTTGGCGCGCAAGGCGGTCTCCACGACCCGCCAAGCCGCTTCCAATCGCTGGGCGTCGCGGCCATAGATCACGCTGTAGGCCACGCCGGCCGCCTGCAGGCGCTGGCGCAGCCGCTCGTCGACGGGCGTGCGCACATGGGGGCCGTCGCGCTGGATGCCGTCGGGGGTCCAGGGCAGGTCCAACCCGGTCACCAGCGTCAGGCTGCAGCGGCGATGGGCCTCGAAGGCGCTGTCGTACAGCGTGGGGTCGTCGAACAACAGGTCGCTATAGACCGCGGTCATCACGGCGGTGGTGTCGGCAAAGACGAGCTCATGGGCTGTTGCGGCTGCGAGGATGCGGCGCGTCTGTTCCTCGGCGATGTGCCCTTGCTCCTCGGGCCGTGGCGTGCGGCCCTGCCGGTCGCAGAACTCCCGCAGATACTCCTGCACCGCGTGGGCTCGCAGCCCCAGCGCGCGGGCCCGATCGGCCAGGCCCAGGGCCAGGTCGGTCTTGCCGGTGCTCTCGGCCCCCAGCAGTGCGACGATCATGCCGGCGACCGGGCTGCGGCGGCCCGCCGGTGCCAGGCCCGCCAGCCCACCAGCGAGCCCATGGCGAACACCGCATAGAGCGTGGCGGTGAGCCACAGGGCCTTGTGGACGAATAAGGCCAGCGCCACGAGGTTGACCACCAGCCAGGCGGGCCAGTTCTCGACGAACTTGCGCGCGAGCAGGATCTGGGCCACCACGCTGGCCACGGTGGGGAAGGCGTCCCAGTAGGGCACATCGGTGTCGGTGTGGTGGTCCAGCCACCAGCCCAGCAGGGGCCAGGTCAGCGCCACGGTGAGCACGGCACCCACCCGTCCCCGCCAACCGAGATGCCGCACCTCCAGGCGGGAGCCGTCGGCACGACGGCCGCGCAGCCATTGCCACCAGCCCCACAGGGCCACCGTGGCGAAGAAGATTTGCAGGCCCGCATCGCCATAGAGCCTGTGCTGCCAGAAGAGCAGGAAGTACAGGAGCGCACTGGCCGCCGCCAGCGGCCAGCCCCAATGGATCACCCGGATGTTGCACACCACCATGGCCAGCGCCAGCCCAACGGCCACGATCTCGAGCCAGGTGACTGCCGCACCCCACAGCGTAAAGGCCGCAACCATCAGCGGTGCTGCCGCGGCGAGCAAGCCGTCCATCGTCAGGCGATCTGCCAGCGCTTCATCGGCGCGGCATCACTTGGACGAAGATCTCGTCGGGCTTGATCATGCCCAGTTCGAGGCGGGCTTTTTCCTCGACCATCTCCAGCCCCTCGCGCAAGTCGCGCACCTCGGCGGCGAGTTGCTCATTGCGCGCGCGGGCGGCGTCGTTGCGCGCTCGCTGTTCGTCCAGGCGGGCTTGCAGCTCCATCACCCGGGGCAGGCCGTTCTTGCCCAGCCATAGCTCGGCATGCACGGCGCCGAGCAAGGCCAGCAGGCCCAGGGTGACGAAGCGCGCGCTCATGCAAGAAGCTCAGCGCAGGTTGTAGAAGGCTGCTCGGCCAGGGTAGGTGGCCACGTCGCCAAGGTCTTCCTCGATGCGCAGGAGCTGGTTGTACTTGGCGATGCGGTCCGAGCGGGACATCGAGCCGGTCTTGATCTGGCCGGCGTTGGTGCCCACGGCGATGTCGGCGATGGTGGCGTCCTCGGTCTCGCCCGAGCGGTGCGAGATCACGGCGGTGTAGCCGGCGCGCTTGGCCATCTCGATGGCAGCGAAGGTTTCGGTCAGGGTGCCGATCTGGTTGATCTTGATGAGGATCGAGTTGGCAATGCCCTTGTCGATGCCTTCCTTCAGGATCTTCGTGTTGGTGACGAAGAGGTCGTCACCCACCAGTTGCACCTGCCGGCCCAGGCGCTCGGTCAGCAGCTTCCAGCCGTCCCAGTCGCCCTCGTGCATGCCGTCCTCGATGCTGACGATGGGGTACTTGTCGCACCAGGCGGCCAGCATGTCGGTCCACTGACCCGCGCTGAGCGCGAGGCCCTCGCCTTCGAGGTGGTACTTGCCGTCCTTGTAGAACTCGCTGGCGGCGCAGTCCAGGCCCAGGGCAATCTGTTCGCCGGGGGTGTAGCCGGCTTTGTCGATGGCCTCGAGGATGAGCTGGATGGCCGCCTCGTGGCTGGCCACACTGGGGGCGAAACCGCCTTCGTCGCCCACGGCGGTGCTCATGCCGCGGTCGTGGAGGATTTTCTTCAGCGCGTGGAAGACCTCGGCGCCGTAGCGCACGGCTTCGCGGAAGCTTGGGGCGCCCACCGGCAGGATCATGAACTCCTGCAGGTCGAGGTTGTTGTTGGCATGTGCGCCGCCGTTGATGACGTTCATCATCGGCACGGGCATCTGCATCGAGCCCGAGCCGCCGAAATAGCGGTACAGCGGCAGGCCGGATTCCTCGGCGGCGGCGCGGGCCACGGCCATCGAGACGGCCAGCGTGGCATTGGCGCCCAGCCGGCTCTTGTTGTCGGTCCCGTCCAGGTCGATCAGGGTGCGGTCGAGGAAGGCCTGCTCGGAGGCATCCAGGCCCATCACGGCTTCGGAGATCTCGGTGTTGATGTGCTCGACGGCCTTGAGGACGCCCTTGCCCAGGTAGCGGCCCTTGTCGCCGTCGCGCAGCTCAATGGCTTCGCGCGAGCCGGTGGACGCCCCCGACGGCACGGCCGCCCGGCCCATCACGCCGGACTCCAGCAGCACGTCGCACTCGACGGTGGGGTTTCCACGGCTGTCCAGGATTTCGCGGCCGACGATGTCGACGATGGCACTCATTGTGTTCCTTTCGGCAGTTGCGGTTGAGGGTCAGACCGGGGCGGCAACGCCCTCGACCAGGACCATGTTGAAGTAGTCGGTCGCACCGCTGCGCAGCGCACGGATGCGGGTGTAAGCCTCACCGTCATAGAAGGCTTTGGCCTGCTCATACGACGGGAAGCGCAGCACCGCCACGCGGTGGGGCTGCCAGTCGCCTTCCAAGGTTTCGTGGCGGCCGCCGCGCACGAGGTACTCCCCCCCGGCGGCCTTGACGGCCGCAGGCGCCTCGGCCATGTACTGCTGGTAGCGCTGCGGATCGGAGATCTTCATCTCCACGATCAGGTAGGCGTCGGGCATGGGCTGCTCCTTGCGGTGCGGCTCTGTTCAGCCCGACTGACGACGGTCCTGGTGGTCCAGTGCCGCCTTGATGTACGAGTTGAACAGTGGGTGGCCGCCCCACGGGGTGGACTTGAACTCGGGGTGGAACTGCACGCCCATGTACCAGGGGTGCACGTCGCGCGGCAGTTCGACGATCTCGGTGAGCTTCTCGCGCTGGGTGATCGCCGAGATCACGAGGCCCGCCTCTTCGAGCTGCGGCAGGTACTTCTCGTTGGCTTCGTAGCGGTGGCGGTGGCGTTCTGTGACCACGTCGCCGTAGATCTCGTGGGCGAGCGTGCCGGGCTTGACGTCCGAACTCTGCGACCCCAGGCGCATGGTGCCGCCCAGGTCGGAGTGGGCATCGCGTTTTTGGATCGAGCCGTCGGCATCCTGCCATTCGTCGATCAACGCGATCACCGGGTGCGGGGCCTGGGGGTCGAACTCGGTGCTGTTGGCGCCCGTCAGGCCCGCCTTGTGGCGGGCGTACTCGATGGTGGCCACCTGCATGCCCAGGCAGATGCCCAGGTAGGGGATGCGGTGCTCGCGCGCGTACTGGGCGGCGAGGATCTTGCCTTCCACGCCGCGCTTGCCGAAGCCGCCGGGCACGAGGATGGCGTCGTACTGGCCGAGCCGCTCGACGTTGTCGGGCGTGAGTTCCTCGGAGTCGACGTACTCGATCTTCACACGGGCCTGGTTGTGGATGCCGGCGTGGCGCAGCGCCTCGTTGAGCGACTTGTAGGAGTCGGACAGGTCCACGTACTTGCCGCACATCGCGATCGTGACTTCACGCTGCGGGTGTTCGACGGCATGCACGAGGCGATCCCACTTGGACAGGTCGGCCGGACGGGTGCTCAGGTGCAGCTTGGTGCAGATGAGCTGGTCCAGGCCCTGCTCGTGCAGCACGCGGGGCACCTTGTAGATGGTGTCCACGTCCCACATCGAGATCACGCCGTATTCGGGGACGTTGGTGAACAGCGAGATCTTCTCGCGCTCGTCATCGGGGATGCGGCGGTCGGCGCGGCACAGCAGGGCGTCGGGCTGGATCCCGATCTCGCGCAGCTTCTGCACGGTGTGCTGCGTCGGCTTGGTCTTGAGCTCCCCCGCCGCAGCGATCCAGGGCACGTAGGTCAGGTGCACGAAGGCGGTGTTGTTGGGCCCGAGCTTCAGGCTCATCTGCCGCACGGCCTCCAGGAAGGGCAGGGACTCGATGTCGCCCACGGTCCCGCCGATCTCGGTG
>NZ_JBKBVU010000049.1:0-9213 GCF_046289365.1 Caldimonas sp.
CCCGGCAGGAGCCCGAAGGTGCGGCGGCCGTTCGCGTAGTAGCCCAGCCCCGGGGTGTACAGGGCCGCGGCCATGAAACGGTCGAAGCTCCACCAGCCCCCGTCGGTCGCGATGGCCTGGCGCAGGCGCTCGGACAGGGCGGCCGCTACACTGACGGGTTCGTTGGTCTGCATCGCGGCATTGTAGGTAGCCGTCCATGTCCGCTTCTCCAAAGCCCCCGAAGTCCCCTGCCGATGCCTCGCGTCCCGTGGTCCTGATCACCGGCGCGGCGCGGCGCCTGGGCCGGGCGATCGCCAGTGATCTGGCGGCGCAGGGCTGGGACATTGCGCTGCATCACCGCACTTCAGCGTCCGACGCCGAGCGGGCGGCCGCCCAGTGCCGCGGCGCCGGTGCGCGCGTGGCCGTGCTGGCCGCGGACCTGGCCGACGAGGCCGCCTGCCGGGCCCTGGTGCCGCAGGCGGTGGCCGCGCTCGGGCGGCTCGACGCGGTGGTCAACAACGCCTCGCTCTTCGAGTACGACGACGCGCTGAGCACCGGCTTTGCCTCGATGGAGCGCCACTGGCGTGTCAACACCGCTGCTCCGGTGGTGCTGGCCCAGGCGCTGGCGCGACACCTGGGCGCTGGCGGCCGGCGCGGCTGCGTGGTCAACCTGCTCGACCAGAAGCTGTGGAACCCCAACCCCGACTACTTCGCCTACACGCTGTCCAAGGCGGCGCTGGAGTCGGCCACCACGCTGCTCGCCCAGGCCCTGGCACCTGCGGTGCGTGTGGTGGGCGTGGCCCCGGGCGTGACCCTGCCCTCGGGCCCGATGAACGACGCCGAGTTTGCCGCCTCGTTCCGCATGACGCCGCTGCAGCGCTCGTCCACGCCCGAGGACATCGCCCAGGCTGTGCGCTTCGTGCTGCAGTCGCCGGCAATCACGGGCACCACCTTGCTGGTCGACGGCGGCCAGCACCTGAGCGCCCAGCCGCGCGACGTGATGTTCATCGCGCGCCAGGGCCAGGACTTCCCCAAGGAATGACATGCAATCCCTGCTGAACCATCCGAGCCTGATGGACTGCCGCCGGCTCTTCCTGCGCAACTACGAGGTCTGGATCAACATCGGCGTGCACGACTTCGAAAAGCGCGGCGAGCAGCGGGTGTTGATCAATGTGGAGCTGTACGTTCCGCTGTCGACCACCACGCCCAAGGCCGACCGGCTGGAGGAGGTGGTCGACTATGATTTCATCCGCCGCACGATCGCCAAGCGGGTCGCACAAGGACACATCCACCTGCAGGAAACCTTGTGCGACGACGTGATCGAACTGATGATGGCCCACCCCCAGGTCAAGGCCGCGCGGGTGTCGACCGAGAAACCCGATGTCTATCCGGATTGCGATGCCGTGGGGGTGGAGGTGTTCCGGGTGAAGGAGATGGCATGAGCACCGTGCTGGACGAGCGCCACGGCGGCAAGACGGCCGACAAGCGCGCCTTCGAGGCCAACAAGCTCAGCAAGCGCCTGCACCGCCTGGTGGGCCAGGCGATCGCTGACTTCAACATGATCGAGCCCGGCGACAAGGTCATGGTGTGCATGTCCGGCGGCAAGGACAGCCATGCCCTGCTCGACATCCTGATCAACTTGAGGCAGCGCGCCCCGGTGCACTTCGACCTGGTGGCCGTCAACCTCGACCAGAAACAGCCAGGCTTTCCGGCGCATGTGTTGCCCGAGTACCTGAAGAGCCGCGGCGTGGACTTCCACATCGAGGAGCAGGACACCTACTCCATCGTCAAGCGCCTCATCCCCGAGGGCAAGACCACCTGCAGCCTGTGCTCACGCCTGCGCCGCGGCATCCTCTACCGCGTGGCGGGCGAGCTGGGGGCCACCAAGATCGCCCTGGGCCACCACCGCGACGACATGCTGCAGACCTTCTTCCTCAACATGTTTTTCGGCGGCAAGCTCAAGGGCATGCCGCCCAAGCTGGTGAGCGACGACGGCAAGCACATCGTGATCCGCCCGCTGGCCTACGTGCCCGAGCACGACCTGGCCGCCTGGGCCGAGCACCGCCAGTTCCCGATCATTCCCTGCGACCTGTGCGGCAGCCAGGAGAACCTGCAGCGCAAGCAGGTGGGCGCGATGCTGCGCGAATGGCAGAAGAAGTACCCCGGCCGCATCGAGAACATGTTCTCGGCGTTACAGACGGTCGTGCCCTCGCACCTGATGGACCGGAACCTCTATCCCTTTGCCAGCCTCCAACCCACCGGCGTGGCCGACGCCGGGGGCGACAAGGCCTTCGACGAGGATGAGGACTGCGCTGCGCCGTCCGCTGCGGTGGTGAGTTTGCAGTTGGACCGTTGAGCCGCCCGCTGCCGGCGGCAGGGAGACGACCGATGCGTTGGATGACAGGGTGGGCGATGGCCGCGTTGCTGCTCTTGAGCGGCTGCGCCGGCATGCGTCTGATCGAAAGCGACGTGAACAGCCACTCGCAGTGGCCCTCCGGCCAGGCTCCCGGCCGCTTCCACTTCGAGCGCCTGCCCTCCCAGCAGGCCCAGGCTGCCCGGCAGGATGCCGTGGAGGCCGCCGCGTTGCCGGCGCTGCAAAAGGCAGGTTTCACGCTGGCTGCGCCCGGCACGACGCCGGAGTATGTGATCCAGGTGGCCAGCCGTCTGACCCGCTATGACCGGGCGCCCTGGGACGACCCCTATCCCTGGGGCTGGAACACGGGCTTGTTCTACGGCGGGCGTTACTACCGGGGTGCCAGCCTGGGCCTGAGCTTCTACGCCCCGCAGCCCTACTACGTGCAGGACGTTTCGGTGCTGATCCGCGACGCGCGCACGCAGCGGGTGCTGTACGAGACCAGCGCCCGCCACGATGGCCGCTGGGCCGACGAGGCGGTGCGGGGCACGCTCTTCGAGGCCGCGATGAAGGACTTCCCGCAGCCGGCGATCAGTCCGCGCCGCGTGCGGGTCGAGATTCCCCGCTGAGTCGGGACTCCCGGCCCGCGAGCTGGTGCCGGGCCAGTTCGCGGAAGCGCCGCGGCGGCCAGCCGGTGTGTTGCGTGAAAAAGCGCGTGAAATACGCCGCATCGGCAAAACCCAGGGTCCAAGCGATCTCCTTCACGCTGAGCTGCGTGTAGGCGAGGTCGCGCTTGGCCTCCAGCAGCAGCCGCTCGTGCAAGGCGCCCAGGGCCGAGGTGCGCAGCACCTCGCGGCATACGCGGTTGAGCTGGGTGGTGGTGATGCCCAGTTGCTCGGCATAGAACGACAAGGGGTGCTGCGCCCGGTAGTGCTGTTCCACCAGCGCACGGAAGCGCTGCACATGCTGCAGGCTGCGCGAGGGCGGCTGGGCACCGTGTGCGCCGGCGGCCTCCAGGGCCCGGCCCAGGCGCACCAGCACCATGCCCAGCGCGGCCGTGAGGGCCGTCATGCGCCAGGGGGCGTGCCCCTGGGCCTCGGCGGTCAGCGTGCGCACCGCCTCGTCCAGCGCCACGAAGGTCGGGGCCTGCGGCTCGAAACTGAGGCACTGCGCACGCGCCAGCCGCGCCTCCAGAGCCGGCTCGGCCTGCAGCAGGGCCTGCAGGCGCTGGGCCACCACGGTCACGATGACACCGTCGGTGTCGCTCGAGAAACGAAAGCCGTGCACCGTCAGTGCCGGCACAAAAACCACGCACGGCGCCACATAGGGCCGCCGCTCGTCGTCGAACACCACCTCGCCCCGCCCGGTGCGCAGGCTCAGGATCTGTGCGAAAAGATCATGCCGATGAGGCCGGATCTCCCAGTCGTAGAGCCGGCTGCGCTCGGCGATCGACTCGACATGCAGGCTCTCGGGGATCAGGGGCTGGTCGTGCTCGCCGTAGAGCGCGTAGGTGGGAACCCGGGTGGCCATGTTTGGAGCGGGCGAGGATGTTCGGATTGTGCAAGTGATTGTCCGCCCCGTCCATTTCACCCCCGGCAAGGCCTCACTAAGCTTGAGACAAATCAACCCGCCTCGACCTGCCAGGAGAGCTGCCATGCGCGTGCAAGTTGCCATCATCGGCGCCGGCCCCTCGGGCCTGCTGCTGGGCCAGTTGCTGTACCGGGCCGGCATCGACGCCGTCATCCTGGAGCAGCGCAGCCCCGACTACGTGCTCGGCCGCATCCGCGCTGGCATCATCGAGCAGGTCACCCAGGACCTGCTGGACCAGGCCGGGGTGGGGCAGCGCATGCACCGCGAAGGCCTGGTGCACCACGGCATCGAGCTCAGCTTCAAGGGTGCACGCCATCGCATCGACCTCACCGGCTTGACCGGCGGCAAGTCGGTGAGGGTCTATGGCCAGACCGAGATCACCCGCGACCTGATGGACGCCCGCCGTGCCGAGGGCCTGACCACGGTGTACGAGGCCGCCAACGTCAGCCTGCACGACTTCGACACCGAGCATCCGCGTGTGCGCTACGAAAAGGACGGCGCCACGCACGAGATCGAGTGCGACTTCATCGCCGGCTGCGACGGCTACCATGGCGCAAGCCGCGCCAGCGTGCCCAAGGGCGCGATCCAGACGTTCGAGCGTGTCTACCCCTTCGGCTGGCTGGGCATCCTGTCGGACACCCCGCCGGTCAGTGACGAACTGATCTACACCCACCACGAACGCGGCTTTGCGCTGTGCAGCATGCGCAGCCCCACGCGCAGCCGCCACTACGTGCAGGTGCCGCTGGGCGAGAAGGTCGAGGACTGGAGCGACGAGCGCTTCTGGGACGAGCTGCGCCGCCGGCTGGACCCGCAAGCTGCGCAGTCGCTGGTCACCGGCCCTTCGATCGAGAAGAGCATCGCCCCGCTGCGCAGCTTTGTGGCCGAGCCCATGCGCTTCGGCCGCCTGTTCCTGGCCGGCGATGCGGCCCACATCGTGCCGCCCACCGGGGCCAAGGGCCTGAACCTGGCCGCCTCCGACGTGGGCTACCTCTCGCGGGCCTTCATCGAGTACTACCAGGAGCGCAGCCGCGCCGGCATCGACCACTACTCCGACAAATGCCTGCGCCGCGTGTGGAAGGCCGAGCGCTTCTCCTGGTACATGACGAGCCTGCTGCACCATTTTCCCGACAACGGTGACTTCGGCCGCAAGATCCAGGAAGCCGAACTCGACTACCTCGTGGGCTCACGCGCGGCATCCACCGCCCTGGCCGAGAACTACGTCGGACTGCCGCTGGAGGGCTGAGCGCTGCATCATTGCAGCATGAAGGTCTGGTACTCCAGCTTGCGGAACAGCCGCTGCACCAAACTCAGACCCAAAAGCAGTGCGCCCAGCAGCGCCAGCGCCAGCCCGTAGCCGAAGAACTCGGCCCCCAGTTCGATCGACCAACGCGACAGCACGAGGTTGAGCACGGTCAAGCTCGCCGTGACGGCGACCACTTCGCGGCGTCTGTCGAGGTAGTACAGCACGTTGAGCACGGCCAGCAGCATGACCTGGAAGCTGGCAGCGGCTGCCTGGACGAGGAACAGCGGGATGTACAAATCGCTGATGCCGATCCAATCGAACAGCGACGGCACGAAGGTGTAGACGGCCAGCAAGGTGATCGTCTGTACCTTCATGATCTGGTACAAGCCTTCGCGCACGGTCTCTTGCATCCGATCGTGGTAGTGGGCGATGTCGTGCAGGGAGCCGCCCTCGCGCACGGCGTTGTAGAACTTGTCGTACCACTCCACGAAGTCGGTCTCGAATTTGACCAGGAAGATGCCCATGCCGGGGATCACGCACAAGTACGCGAGGAACACCGGCAAGTCGTAGATCACCGAAGCGCGCAACCAGCCGATGATGTGCTGAGACGTCGGCTCGGACCACCAAAACACCAGCTTGTCGATCCACACGCCCAGGTTGTAGAACAGACCGGCCAGGAGCAGCTCGGGGTACATCTGACGCCGGCCCAAGCACGCCAGCGACATCGGCTCGCGCAGCGGGAAATTGCGCAGGATCAGCGCCACCATGCCGAACCACAGCGCGAACTGCCCGCCCAGAAAGCCGGCGAACAGGCCTTCCATGCCCAGCGGGCGCAGGGCCCAGGCCAAGCCGACCGACAAGCCGTAGCCGCCGCCGTACAGCCACAGAATCGAGCGGTACTGCTTCAAACCCGAGAGCAAGACCGTGGCCACCCAGATGTTGTTGAGCAGCGCAAAACCGCTGACCAGCAACACGCGATACAGATGGCTGGCCTCGCGAAAGCCGAACCACGCTACGCCCCAGGCCAGGGTGCCGCTGAGCGCCGTGGTCACCAAGGTGACGCCCAGGAAGTTGGGCACGACGACCTCGGGCCGTTTTTCGAACAAGCGATCGGCCACCCAGCGGGTGAAGGCCAGTTGCAGCCCGCCAGTGAAGACGAGTGAGCCCATGATGAGGTAGGTGACCGTCACCTGGAACTGCACGATCAGGGCGTCGGGATAGACCGTGCCCAGCGACAACACGCCGATGGCGATGAGGCCGACGATGGAAAACACCCAGGGCCCGGAGCTGATGATGGAGGCGTAGGTGTAGGCCCTCAGCAGCCCGAGGTAAGACTCGGTGCGCAGCAGCTTGCGCAGTTCGAAGCCGATGCCGGCCATCAGGCGGCTCCTTCTTGCCCCGGCCAGGGGGCGTCACCGCGCAAGATGGCCGCCACCCGACCCACGGGGTCGGCCTGCCCTTGTGCGCGGCAGCGGCTGCGCGCCAGGGCGTCTTCGTAGACCAGGCGGTACTTGTCGAACATCAGTGGTTGGGTGTAGTAGCGCTCCACCCGCGCAATGCCGGCGGCCTGCGCTTTGCGGTAGCTGGCGGGGTCGCCGAGCAGCCGTGCGCATGCCATGCCCAGCGCTTGTGCATCGGCGATGCCGACCACTTCGCCGGCGGCTCCCAGGGCTTGGTCCTCCGCGCCCAGTCCATAGATCAACTGTCGGCACGAACCCACGTCGGTGGTGACGGCCGGCACGCCGGCGGCATAGCCTTCCAACAACACCAGCGGCAGGGCTTCACTGATCGACGACAGCACCACCAGCCCGATGCGGGGCATCAGCTCCACCAGCTTTTGAAAGCCGAGAAACTTCACCTTGTCTTCCAGCTCGAGGCTGCGCACCAGTTCGCGGCACTCGCGGGCGTAATCGGGATTCTCGTCTTCGGGGCCGGCGATCCAGCCTTGCAGCCCGGGCACGCGGTTGCTGGCCACGCGCACGGCGCGGATGAAGGTTTTGACATCCTTGATCGGCACGACACGGCCGATCAGGCACATCACCGGCGGCGGCGTGTCCGGCCGTTGCGCGCGGGTGGCCGCGAACGGACCGACATTGATGCCATTGGCGATGTTGCAGGTGGTGCGGGGGTCGGCTCCATCGGCGACTTGTCGCTGGCGGTTGGCCTCATACAAAGCGATGACCGGATCGGCCGCGTCATAGCACATCTGGCCCAGCGACTCGAACATGCGGATCCAAAGCTCGCGGAAGTAGCCGGTTTGTCCTGCGCTGCGTTCGAGCACTGGCAGGTTGTCGCTGATCCATTGCGCTGAAAACAGATCGATGCGTCGCTCTTTGGTGTAGATGCCGTGCTCGGACAACACCAGCGGCCGGTTGTGGCGACGCGCCAGCACGGCGCCCAGATAGCCGGCGTAGCCGGTGGACACCGTGTGATAGACCTGCGCCGGCGGCAGCCGCTCGGCCAAATCGGCCAAGGTCCACAGCGGGGTGTGCATGGTGCGCACCGTCCAGAAGTAATCGACGAAGGACGGATCGGTGCAGCGCAGCTGGTACTGTTCGGTCAAGTACCGCCAGGCCTCGTGCGAGTGCAGGAGGTACGACAGTGTCATGTCTTCGCGCATGAGCTTGAGGCTGCGCGCCAGCAGCTCGGCGCGCGCACTGGCATCTTGCTTGCGGCGCAGCTCCTCATGCAGCCGCTCGACGACCTCGGCCGTGCGGCGCTGGCCACGCCATTCCTTGGGCGCCGGCAGTGCCGATTCGGCAAAGAGGTAGTGGTGGGTCAAGCCCACCACGTTGGCGGGCATCTGGTAGCGCGGCGCACCGTAATCTTCAGGGCGCGATCCGATGAACACGATGTGAAAGCGCCGATCGGCAAATCCACTGACGATTTGATGCACCCAGCTGGACACGCCACCGGACACATAAGGGTAGGTGCCTTCCAGCAGCAGCATCACGTCGATGCGCTCATCCGGCGCAGGCACGCGATCGACGGGGGGGCGGCTCATACGAGGGCCTCGGTGATGTCGCTGAGCGGCTGCGCAGGGCTCGCATCGGTCAAGGGGGCGGGCCGCGAGACGCTGGGTTGTCCACCGTCGGAACGGGACCACACCCGCACCACCGGGCGCAGCCGGGGGGCCACCTGGTCGGCGTGCATCGGGCGCAACACCTCGCGCACGTCGTGGTAGCGCCGTTCTTGCCAGGCCAGTTCCGCGGCATAGGGCCGCCACATGGTCGGGCTGGCGTCGGTGGCGCGCAGCCGCAGCAGCATCTCGCGCGCCTCGCGGTGCGCGCCTTGGGCCAGGCTCAGCCGCAGGTGCATCATGAGCAGGCTGGGTTCTTCGGGGGCGGCTTCCAGTGCGATGCGGCAATAGGTCTTGGCTTGATCCATCGTGAAGTCGCGCAAATCGCCTTGTGCCAGCCCCTGGTAGACGAACTCGAGTTGCAGCTCGGCCACCTGCTGCGCCGCACGGGCGAGCACCGGGCCATGGGCGCCTTGGGCGCGCAGGGTCTGCAACTCACGCTGGGCGCTTTGCAGTTTGGCGGTGAGCTCGCGCTCCCAGACCTCGACGATGCTGTAGGCCAGCAGGCGGATTTCCTCGTCAGGGTCGGCCAGCAGTGCGCGCAAAGTGGGCACCGCCACGCGCGGGGCCATCTCGCGCAGCGCCAGCACAGCGCGGATGCGCTGCGCGCGCGCGCGGGCCGGGTCGCGTGCCATGCGGGCGACTTGACCGGCCGGCAGCTCGTCGGGGGCATTCTCGATGTCCAGGCTGACGGCAAAGACCTCCAGCGAGGGGGCTTCGCGCAGATGGTCGCGGCGGCGCACGCGCGCGGGCAAGGCGTGGGCCAACCAGGCGGCCAGCACCACGCCCAAGACCCCAAGCACGGGCATCATCAAGGCCACGGTGTAGGTCAAAGCCAGCGACCAGCGCCGGGGCCGTTGTAAAGGCGCGGGCAGCAGCTTCCAGCCGAGCGCGGCGGTGGGCGCTGCGGCCACGGCATGGCCGGCCCAGAAGGCCAGGTACGTCGCCGGGTCGGGGCTCCACAGCAGG
>NZ_JBKBVU010000049.1:9223-19187 GCF_046289365.1 Caldimonas sp.
GGCCAACGCTCCCGCTTCCAGCGCCACGGCGCTGCTGGCCAGTTTGCTCAGACTGGTCATGTCCATGGCGGTTCAACCCAATCCGTGCAAGTGGAGCCTGACCGCATCGCGCAGCTGCGCGAAGCTGTGGGCGGCTTCGATGTTGTAGACCACCGGCTCGATCTGGCTTTGGGCTGCAGCTTGCACGACCTCGCCGGCTTGCTGCAAATAGGCGTTGAGTGTGGCGGCGCTGCTCAGCGGCAGCACCGTCACCCAGGCCAAGCGGCCCGAGGGCGATGTCAGTTGCCAGCTTTCGCTTTCCACCGGCTGCGCCTGCTCCATGCGGGCGCGTGCTTCGGCCGACAAAGGCCGCGGCAGCGCCCACAGCACCGCATGGCTGTGCAGCTGCGCGCGCCGGCTCAGGCGGATCAGCGCCGTCCATTCCTGCTGCAACTCGATGGGCGCGTCGGGCCAGGTTTCGCGTTGCACGCCCACGCCTTGCTCGCGTTCGACGAAGTCGCGATAGGCATCGACCAGCACTTGAAGGCGCTGCAAATTGGTGTGCTCGAAGGCCATGAATGGCATGGTGTGGGCGGCCAGCAGGGCCTGCACCTGGCCTTGCTCGTCGCTGCGCAGCACCGCGGCGTACACCCAGTCGCTGGTGTCCACCTCTGCCAACGCTTCTTGGGCGATGTGCGCCGCATGACCGTTGTCGAGCACGGTGGCGATCAAGGGATGGGTGTCGTCCAGATCCGGCAGTTCGTGACCGAGCAAAGCGACCCGGTGCCAACCGCTGCGCTGCATGGGATCGCGCACGAAAATGGCCGACTCCATGACCCGGCACGACTGACTGAGCAGCTGCAAAAATCCGAGGGCTTGCGGCAAGCGCGGCCGTTCGGCGCTTTCGGTTTCGGGGTGGGTGCGCTGCCATTGTGCGCACAGCTGCCGAAAGTCCAGCAAGGCGTCGCGCAGCGTCAAGGGGCGGTCCACCAGTTCTTGTTCCAGTGTGGCCAGCGCTTCTTTGACGATGAACAGCCGACGCTTGGTGCGCTCCAGGCGCACGCTCAGATCCTGTGCGGTCTCGCGGTGCAGCCGCTCGCTGCGCCGGTAGGCTGAACCAAACTCGCCAAGCACCAGGGTCATCAAGGTGCCACCGAGAAAGTATTCACCGGGGAAGTGATCGCCGCTGGCTGCGAACGGCGCCTCACCGGCGATCGGCGCTGCGTGGTGCCACCACCACACGATGGCATACAGGGCCGCACCGGCCAGTCCGTAGCCTGCGCCATAGCGCACCGCGGCCAACCAGGCGCCGAACCACACCCAGGGAAAAGCGCTGTGCAGGGCCAGCGGGTCGGCCGGATTCATGCGCCAGGCCACCCACAGCGCGATCAGCGGCAGCAAGAAGCTTTCGGTCCAAGCCCACCACGTCGCGGTGGCCGCGCGCGGCCGCCACACCCGGTTCAGCCAGGAGCGGCGGCGCAGACGGCGGCGGGCCTTTGGGGACAGCATCAACGGCGGCCCTCGGCGGCAGGCGCGGCACGCACTTGCACGCCGCGCAGCAGCTCATCGATCTGTGCCTGCCCCACGGCGGCCAAGGCTTGGTAGCCCCAACCGGTGCGCGCGCCGGTGGCCGACCAGACCACCTCACCGCTGCGCACCTCGATCAGTTGCAGCGTCACGCCCACGGCAGGCTCGCCGTCCACGCCGCTTTTGTAGCGCCATTCGGTGACGGTGCCGGTCAGGGCCCAGGTGGCGCCTTCACGCCGCGCCCACTGCATGGCCTCGGACGCACTCGGTACGGTGCTGATGTGCAGCGGATTGTCGGGGGCCGGTTGGGGATAGAGCGTGGCTTTCAAGCCGCGCTGTTGGAGCAGGGCCAGCAAGATCGCTTGGGCGCGCCGATCGGCATAGGCCGCTTCAGTGGCGTTGTGCAACGGCAGCACGGCCAAGGTTTCGTGCGCGCCGATCACGATGGCCCGTGGCGGCAGGGCCTGGACGGCACAAGCGCTCAGGATCAGACTCATCAAGACCGTCGAGCAAACGGTCCACCAGCGGCGCGTCGTCATTGCGTATTTCATGGGCGGGACTCCTTGGGCATGATCATCGGTTGCGTCAACGGGGCTGTGGGCTCATCGGTCGAACCAGTGTCGGTACTGCCATTGCACGGACCGGGTCGGCCCGGTGTTGGACTGGCTGTGCTGCACGCTCAGTTGCCACTCGTCGCCGCCGAGCAGCGGGCCGCGCCAGCCGAGGGACACGCTGGGGGCCAGGCCGTTGCGGCTGGAGTGGGTCACGCCCACCTCCAATCGCGGCCACCAGCGACGCGAGGCCAGGCCGTCGGCTTGGCCCCAGCGCAGGCTCAACCCGATCTCGTGTTGCGAGCCGGGCATCACCTGCGCGCCCGACAGCCCGGTGTCACCCGAGGCCAACCAGCGGCCCAGTTCAGGGCGCGGGCTGTCGTCGGTCCGTTCGCGACGCACCGCAGCATACCCTCGCACGGCCCACACCGGTTCGGCGCGGCGCAGCCAGTAGCCGGCTTCGGCGCGCCACTGTCCGGCCTGGCCCAACACGCCGCCCGCATCGGTGTGGTAGCGCGCCAGGCTGAGCTGGGTGCTGCCGTACAGGCGGCCGTGCGAGCCGTCCCACTGGGCCTGCACACGATGGGTTCGGGCGGCCACGCGCAGCAATTCGGTGTCGGTTGCCGGTGCGTCGAACGCCGTTTGCAGCCGCAGCTGCTGGGTGTCGGTGAGTCGGTAGTGCGCATCCAGGCCCCAGGTGCTGCGTCGAGCGCCCAAGCCGTGCGTGCGCCACCACCCGCCCAGTGTCCAGCGTTCCTCACGCCAGGTGGCGGCCAGGCCGCCAATGCGAGAGTCCGGCGGCAAGGGGCCCAGGATCGAGCCCGCGCGCCGGGTCATTTGGGCTTGACCGACATGGGCGTGCAGTGTCCAGCGTTCGCCCAGGGCCAGATCGGCCTGGGCCTGGGTGCGGCGCGTGGCCACGCCGGACAGCGTCTCTTGCTGCTGCTCCAGGCGCAGCTGATGGGCCTGCTCGCGTTGCCGCTCGGCGGTGAGGGTGGCCAGCGCCCGCAGACGCTGCGGGTCGTCCTCGCGCGCGGATGCCGCTTCCAGCGTGGCCGCCAGCTCGGCCAGTGCGGCACCGCGCTGGCCGAGTGCCCAGGCGGCTTCGGCGCGATCGACCGGGCTGAGCGCTGTGCGTCCTTCGTCGAGATGCTCACGCACCCCGTGGCGGTCATCATGGGCGAGCGCACGCAGCACGCGCAGGCCCGCACCGATGGCGCCGCTGACCGTGCGTCGGGCCAACCACCAATCGGCCCAGGAATCGAGCTCCATCGCCAGCAGCGCGTGCACCAGGCTGGCATCGACCTGGGCTTGAGCGGCCGCATCCAGATCGCCCATGCGCAGCCGGTCGCGCAATCCGGACAGCAGCGCTTGCACTTGCTCCGGCGGAACGCGTCCGGGGGCCAGGCGCAGTTGCAGCAATTGCTGTTGCAAAGCGCGCGCAGCCTGTGCCGCATCGGCGGGCGTGGTCTGGGGCGTGCGCGCTGAGCGCAACAGGGCCCAGGCTTGCTGGCGCACCTGCTGGGCCGCCGCGCTGCGTCCCAGCTCGTCGAGCAGATCGGCATAGGCGGCCAGCCACAGGGGGTCGTGCTGACGGCGGTCCCATTCGGCGTGCATGAGCCGCAGCGCCCAGGCGGGCTGGCCCAGTTCGCGCGCCGCTTCGGCCAACACGAGTCGGCCCTCGGGATCGCGTTCGAGCTGCTGGGCATGCAGCGACAGCGTGAGTCGCAACTCGTCCCAGCGGCGCTGTTCTACCAGCCAGCTCACCCAGTCGGTCAGGATGGACACGTCTTGCGGCGACAGCGAATGAGCCTGTCGCAGCAAGGGTCCGGCGCGCTCGCTGCGGCCCAGCAGGCGCCACACGCCGGCCTGGCGTTGCAGCAGGCTGGGCCGTTGCCGCAAGGCCGCGCCTTCGGCGGTCTCGGCCATGGCCTGCTCCCACTGGCGCATGGCGCGCATGCTGGGCCGCTCGGCGATCACATCGAGCCACAGCTCGGCCAAACCATCCGAAGGTCCGCGCAGCCACAGGGCGGGGGCTCGACGCAGGGCGGCTTCAGCGCCGTCCAGGCGCCGGGTCAAGGCCAGCAGACGCTGGGCCCGAAACGTGCTCATCTCGGCATCGGTGCTTTCGGCGTCCTGGTACAAGCGCTCGTAGTCGCGCCGGGCTGCTTCGTCCTGACCCAACTCCCAGGCCAGATCGGCACGCAGTTCGAGATAGCTCTCACGCAGCGCAGGCGCGGTCTGCGGCGGCGGGTCGGGGGCCAGCAGACGGGCCGCTTCTTCGAGTTGCAAGGCCGCCAGCATCGCGCCGGCGGCTTCCAGACGGGCTTCGGTGTCGAGCCAGCCGCCGCGTTCGGCACGTCGGTAAGCGGCCAGGGCCTCGTCGATGCGTCCTTCACTCCACAGCAAGGCTGCCAACACCCGGTCCAGTGAGCGATGTTGGGCGGCGGCCCGCTGCGCCACCTCCAGCGCTTGTGCGCTCAACCCTTGCTGGCGCAGCAGGTCGATGTAGCTGCGCCATTCCTCGGACGTCAGCGCACCCGCAGCGTCACGCTCGCGCCAATAGGCGATCAGGGCTTCCCAGTCGAACAGTCCCGGGGCCAGGGCGCGCACCCGCTCTTGCGCCAAGCGCGCCACAGGGCCTCGCATGAGCTGCACCCACAAGGGCAAGGCCTGTTGCGGTCGGCCAGCCCATTCAAGCACCCGGGCGTGCCGTTCGGCCCACACGGTGCTGGCCGGGGCCAGGCGGCGGGCCCGCGCGCTGATGTCCAGGGCGGCTTCGTGGTCGCCTGCGCTGGCGAAGATCGCCCAGGCTTCGTCCAGCGTGGCCAGATCGACCGGGGACGGCGGCGCGCCCAGCTCGCCGGGCTCGCCCATTCGCAGCGCCAGGCGCAACCAGCGTGCGGCAGCCTGCGGCACGGCCGCTGTCTGGGCCAGGCGGGCCAGCAGCCAGGCGTCGGCCTGGCTGACGGGAGTGTGCGCCGCCAGGGCCTGGGCGGTGTGCCAGGCCTTGACGGGCTCGTTCGCCCCCAGCCAGGCCTGGGCGGCTGCGCGCCACAAGGCCTGTTGTGCAGCGCCGCGGCTGGCGCGGGCGGCCTCGGTGAGCAGCTCGGCGGCAGCGCGCGGCTGCGACAGCGCCAGCAATCGACGCGCCAAGGCCTGGGCTTGCGCGGGTTCGCGCCGCCCCCAGGTTGCCGCCTGAGCCCACATCGGGTGGTCGGCCTCCAGGGCCTCGAGCGCGTGCAGCAGCTCCAGGGTGTCGATCCAGTCCGCTGCTGATGCCAGGCGGCGCTGACCCACCTCCTTGAGCACCCAGGCCCGCCAGCGCTCGGCCTCGTCGAGACGACCTCCTGCGCGGGCGGCCTGCCACGATGCCAGCGCCACGCGCTCGCGCAGGGCCTGGGTGGCAGCGTCGTCCACCGTTTGCAACGTTTCCCAGGCACGCTCGACCTCGCCAATGGCCAGGTAGCGCTCGGCCAGCAGCCGCAGCAGCCGCGCATCGCCCGGGTGCAAGCGCAAGAGGTTGTGCAGGTAGTCGATGGCCAAGGCGTGGTTGCCCGAACGCTCGACCAGACGCACCAAGCCCTCGCCGGGAAAGACAATGGCCAGCACGATCAGGCATGCGCCGCCCACGCCCAGCAAGGCGCCGCGCGGCAGCAAGCGGCTGCGGCGCGGGTCGTCTGGCGACACACTGAGCAGCCGGGGGCGGGAGGCGGCTTCGGCCGCCGGGGCGGGGGAGCTCAAGCCGGGCGGCATTGCACCTGGAGCGTTGGGCTTGCGCTGCGGATCAAGGCCAACGAACCGTCCTGCCGGACGTGGGCCGTGGTGTACACCCGCCATCCAGCGGGCAAGTCCACCCTCAGTTCCACGGGGCCATGGCCTTGCAGCTGTGCCCGCCATCCACCGTCGCGCCGCGGTTCAAAGTCCACGATCGCTGCATTCGCATCGACGACACGGCCCGCTGGAGGGCCTTCGCGCACTTCGGCGCGCTCGGCCGCGATGTGCACATAGCGATGCGAGCCGTGTTCATGCCAGCCGGCCACCTGTCGGCTGCGGCTCACCGAGGGCTTGGGAGCGGCGCGGGGTTGCCGCCATTGTCGCAGCGGCGACGGGCTGCTCAGCCGCCAACCGCCGCCCAGACGCCGCCCGACGGCCGCAGTCCGCCAAGCCTGCACGGTATCGTGGTACTGCCGCGCCGTGATCGGATGCAGGGCTTGGCCCAGCGCCCAGGCAAACGCTGCATGCAGGGCCTTCGCTCCGGCCGGCTGCGTCACGAGATAGGGGTGAAAGTAAATGTTCACTGGCTTGAGTCGATAGGGCCCATCCGTCATCGTGAAGGTATCGACCACGTGTTCGTAGCCGGTGTACGGGGGCTGCCAGTTATTCGTGTAATCCATCTCGTTGGATGCAGGGGCGTAGACCTGATACTCGTTTTGTTTGGGCAGTCCCATGGGCCACAAGGCCGTCAGGCTGGGGCGCAGCCGGCTCATGGCACCGCCGCCGCCGTTGAGTGTGCCCAACCCTGCTTGGCGGGCCAGCGCCAGGGCGGCAGGCGGCGGGTTGCAATCGCCGGACCACAGCAGCATCTCCACGGGCTTGCCCGGCGGGCACAGGCGTTCGGCGATCCAGGCCTTGGAGCCGGCGATTTCGGTGCGCAGATCGAAAACGTAATTGGGCAGCTTCAGGTGGACACCGTAGCGCAGTTCATACGAGGCTTCGGTCTTGCCCGAGGCTTGGCCCCAGTGGAACGGGTGCGACCAGGTGTGGCTGGCCGCCTGCACGTGGGGCAGCGCCAGGGCCTGTCGCGCCCAGTGCTGGGCCAGGGCGGCCTCGTCGGGGTATACCCCTTGCTCGCTGAGCTCGCCCACGATGAACGAGGCCGTGATGGGGATCGGGTAGCGCATCAGATACTCCTGCACCAGGTACTGGCCGGCCGTGGGGGTGCCGGGCAGGTTGCAGCGGTTGAGCCAGCCGTCGCCGTCGAAATGGACGAAGAAGGCCCGTCGGCCGACGCAGGTGGTCACATCGGGCATCGGATCGAGCCCCAGCCGCAAGGCCCGGCGCAGGAATTCGATCGGCTCCACACACCAACGGTGGCCTAGGCCCGCCGGCAGGGTGTACAAGCCAAAGCCCGGCAAGGCATAGCCGCCCCAGGAGGTGATGGCCGCGCCATCCATGCGCCGGCCCTGATCGTCCTCGGCCCACCACCACACCTGGGCCTCGCGGGGCGCGCGCAGCAACACGGAGGCCTCGGGCAACACCCGGGGGGCGGCCTCGCCAGAGGGGGCCCCGGGCGCGCGCCGCACTTGCACCGGCGCTTGCAGCCGGCCGCGGGCCACCGAGGCGCCCCAGCGGCCCAACAGCGCCGTGGGAACCTGACCGAGCAGGACGACCGGCACCCCTTCGGATCGCGCCCGCTCCAGCAACGGCATGGCCGCTTCGGCCTGGGCCACATTGTCCAGGTACAGCACCACGCCGGCGTATCGGCCTGCCAGCGGCGCGTCAGGGACCGCGGCGTCGACCGCGTGATAGCGCGGCACCAGGCCCAGAGCTTCCAAAGGCAAAGCGCCGTACAAATGCGCCGAACGTTGCTTGAGTTGCAGCGCATGAGCGTCGATCGGATCGTGCACGAGCAACACCTCGCGCGGCACGACTTCAACGCCGCCCACCCCCAGTGTTTCCAGGGCCGGGTCGGCCACCCACGGGATCAACCCGTGGGATGCGATGCGTTGTGCCGTCTGGCGGGCCTGCTCGCGCTGGCCGGGAGCCACGTAGTCGATGGCGATGCCGGGCAGTCCCCAGCGCTTGAGCTCGGCCCAGCGCTGCAACAGCCAGCGCCGATCGTCCTCGGGGACTTCGACATAGGCTTTCGTGGCGGTGTCATGACGACGGTACAGGGATTCGGCCGCCACGGCCGTCACGTGCGCCGCCAAGTCATCGTCGATCAGCTCGAATCCGCGGTTGAGCATCAGCCGCACGCCTGGCCAGCGCCGCACCAGGGCGCGCAAGGTCTCGCGCAGCGCCGAGATTTGGGCGCGGCGGGTCGCCTCGTCGCTGGCAAACAGCAGGTATGAATCCAGCGTGTCGAGGAAAAACGCACGGAACCCAGCCTCCCACAACGGGGCGATGATCCGTTCCGAAAAGAAGCGGGACCAGCCCGGCGCGGTCTGGTCGATCACCCAGGAGCCCCAAGCCTCGTTGCGTCGGCGCACCCAGGACGATGGCACGGCCGAGGCGTAGGCGCGCTGGGGGTGCACCTCCCCCAACGATACATAAGCGAAGGCCAGGCTGTCAGGGGCCAGCCAAGCAGCCACGTCGGCCCGTGCAGCCAGGGCGTGCTCGGGTTCGAGCACCACCCAGTCGTACAGGCGCAAGGCCTCCAAGGGGGGCTGAGGGCCGTAATAAAAGGCCACCGCAGGCATTTCGCGGTCGCTGCCGGCGCTTGCCGCAGCGCTGGACAGGGCAGAAGGCTGGGCCTGGAGGGTCGACCAGGCGCTCAGCCCGGCCCATGCGGGCCATTGCCGCAGAAAATCGCGTCGATGCATGACGGGCGCATTGTGGGTCAGGCGGCTCACGGTGCGCCGGTGCCGCGCGACAAAGCCGGGCGGCCCGCTCGGCCATGTCGGCGCGAGAGCCGGTCTCAGTGCACAAAGCCGATGGGGCTGCGACGAGCGCCCAGTTCGGGCAGGTCGCGCACCTCGATGCGGCTGCGCCGGTCCAGCTTGGCGTTGCCAAAGGCCGTCATCCAGGCGCGACGCATCTCGCGCGGGGCCAGCTCGGCGAACCGGTCGAGCACGGCCTCCGGCGGCTCGGGTTCGAAGCGCTCGCCCCAGTCATGCTCGGCGCGGATCGACGCATACAGGCGCAATGCGATCTTGCGCGCGGCCTCGCGGTCGGGCGCGGGCACGGTGTAGACGTTCATCCGGTTCAGGATGGGCTCGGGAATGGCGCGCTCGTCATTGGCCGTGGCCACCCAGATCACCTGGCTGGCGTCGATGGGCACCTCGGCGAACTCATCGGTGAAGCTGCCGGCGGTGTCGTGTTCGAGCAGGCTGTACAGCGAGCCCAGCGGGTCATAGGTCGACTCGGCCGAGGCCTTGTCGATCTCGTCGACCACGATGACCGGGTTCGCATACTGGCCCTCCACCAGGGTTTCGAAGACCTTGCCGGCGCGCGCGCCCTTCCATTGCGACGAGGCGCCCGAGAGCACCCAGCCCGCGGTGAGCGAGCTCATCGCGACGAACCCCATGCCTGTGCCCAGCAGTTGCGACAGCCGCCGTGCGAAGTGCGTCTTGCCCACGCCCGGCGGGCCCAGCAGCAGCATCGGCGTGATCTCCAGCGCATCGCGGCTGTCCTCGCACAGCGCGAGCTGGCGCTTCACGTCGTCGAGCACCTCGGTGAAATTGGGCAGCTCGTCGTAGAGCGCAGCCATCACCGGCAGGCCCGAGGGCTTGACCTGGAAGCGTTCGGGGCCGCGCTCGATCATGCGCTCGTAGGTGGCGCGCAGGTGTTCATGTTCCTTCTGCGGCAGCTTGTCCAGCCGGCGCTCCACGTCGCTGACGCGGTAGACACTGCGCATGTGCGCAATCGGGATGGTGGCGTCCCTCACGGGGACCAGTTCATGCGAGCTCATCGGCAACCTCCACTGCTGCGGTCGGTCGACTCATTGCAGCAAAGCCTAGCGGGGCGCAAACGCCGAACAAACGGGAAAACCCCCGCCTGTTGCAAGCACGAGCCGTGCCGAGTCCGCATGACGTGAAGATTCGCACAAGCCAAAGCCCGACCACACTCCAGGGCTTTGCAAAGCTGCGCCGCAGGGAGCGAACTGCGGGGGAGAGTGCCGCGTCGGCGCTCATCGCAGGTGCGAGTGCACACGCGGATCCGGCTGGGCCGGTCCGCCGGTGTGG
>NZ_JBKBVU010000050.1:0-19156 GCF_046289365.1 Caldimonas sp.
TAGCAGAGATCGCTGAAGAACCAGACCGCGTCCACGGGGAGGTCCTGCTGCTCGACTTCTACCAGCACTCCCAGCACAAACTCGGTCGCCACCACCAGCACATCGTCGAAGAACTCCGGCTGCTCGAGCATCGCGGGAAGCGCCGTCTCCGCGCCCAAGGTGCGGATGAAGAACCAGACGGGCTCGACGGGCGAGATGACCACGTACTCGCCCCGGCTCACAGCGGCGGCCGCCGCCTGGCGGGCCTCCCTCCTGGACGCACAGCCGCAGCGGGCCGCTCAGTGTGGGCTGCTCAGTGGGCCGTGGCGGCGCCGGCGCCCTTGGGCGTGCGCACGGCGTCCACCATCGCGGCGATGTGCGAGGGCACGGGCGCCGAGACCTTGCTGACCAGGAAGGCGACCGCGAAGTTCACGATCGCGCCCACCGTGCCGAAAGCCTCGGGGGTGATGGTGAAGAAGCTGTTGGCCCCGCCGATCAGGTTGAGGTAGTCCGTGCCCGGGATGAAGAAGATGCCCTTGTGCGCGAACACGTAGAACAGCGTCACCGCCAGGCCCGCAATCATGCCGGCGCTTGCGCCCTTGTCGGTCACCGTCTTGCTGAAGATGCCCATCATCAGGGCCGGGAAGATCGTCGAGGCCGCAATCCCGAAGGCCAGGGCCACTGTGCCGGCGGCAAAGCCCGGCGGGTTCAGGCCCAGGTAGCCGGCCACGAAGATGGCGCCGGCCATCGCGATCTTGCCGGCCAGCAGCTCGCTCTTCTCGCTGATGTCGGGCTTGATCGCGCCCTTGATCAGGTCATGCGAGATCGCCGAGGAGATCGCCAGCAGCAAGCCCGCGGCCGTCGACAGGGCGGCGGCCAGGCCGCCGGCGGCCACCAGCGCGATCACCCAGTTGGGCAGTTGCGCGATCTCGGGGTTGGCCAGCACGATGATGTCGGCGTTCACCGTCAGCTCGTTGCCCTTCCAGCCGGCGGCTTCGGCCTTGGCCAGCACGTCGGGGTTCTTCGTGGCGCTGTTGTAGAACTGGATGCGGCCATCGCCGTTCTTGTCTTCCCATTTCAGCAGCCCGGTCTTCTCCCAGCGCTTCATCCAGTCGGGACGCTGCTCGTAGACCAGGCTGGCCTCAGGGGCGAACAGGTCGCTGTTGGCCTTGACCGCATCGGCATTCACCGCCATCTGACCGACCTCGTTCTGGGTGATGCCCACGGCGGTGTTGGTGGTGCCGAAGAGATTCAGGCGGGCCATCGCCCCCACGGCCGGAGCCGTGGTGTACAGCAGCGCGATGAACACCAGCGCCCAGCCGGCCGACGAGCGGGCATCGGCCACCTTGGGCACGGTGAAGAAGCGCACGATCACATGCGGCAGGCCGGCCGTGCCGATCATCAGCGAGATCGTGTAGAAAACCATGTTGATCGTGCTGCCGGCGGCGGTGGTCGTGTACTGGCCGAAGCCGAGATCCGTCACCACCTGGTCGAGCTTGGCCAGCAGCGACACGTCGGTGCCGGCCAGGTTCGCGCCCAGGCCCAGCTGTGGCAGGAAGTTGCCGGTGAGGTTCAGCGAGATGAAGAACGCCGGCACCAGGTAGGCCACGATCAGCACGATGTACTGCGCCACCTGGGTGTAGGTGATGCCCTTCATGCCGCCGAACACTGCATAGGCGAACACGATGGCCATGCCGATGTAGATGCCCTGGTCGCTGGTCACCCCCAGGAAACGTGCGAAGGTCACGCCCACGCCCGTCATCTGGCCGATGATGTAGGTGATGGAGGCCACCAGCAGGCAGATCACGGCCACGTTGCGGGCGAACTGCGAGTAGTAGCGGTCCCCGATGAACTCGGGCACCGTGAACTTGCCGAACTTGCGCAGGTACGGAGCCAGCAGGCAGGCCAGCAGCACGTAGCCACCCGTCCAGCCCATCAGGAACACCGCGCCGCCATAGCCCATGTTGGAGATCAGGCCGGCCATCGAGATGAAGGAGGCGGCCGACATCCAGTCGGCGGCCGTGGCCATGCCGTTGGTCACGGGGTGCACGCCCCCGCCGGCCACGTAGAAGTCTTTCGTGCTGCCGGCACGTGCCCAAATGGCAATGCCGATGTAGATCGCGAAGCTCAGCCCCACGATCAGGTAGGTCATCGTTTGAAGATCCATGGTCCGTCCCCGATCAGTCTTCTTGCATGCCGAACTTGCGGTCGATCTCTTTCATCTTCTTCGCGTACCAGAAGATCAGTGCGATGAAGATGTAGATGGACCCTTGCTGGGCGAACCAGAAACCCAGCGGATAGCCGCCCAGGTGGATGGCATTGAGTGCCGGGGCGAACAGGATACCGGCGCCATAGGACACCAAGGCCCAGATCACCAGCACCTTGGTCAGCAAGCCCAGGGTCGCTGACCAGTAGGCTTTTGCGTTGTTGTCTTCCATCGAGTGTCTCCTCTCGAAACGTGAAAAGGGAGTCCAGGGCGGTGATGGGGCCGCCCTGCAAATCGCGCTGCAGATCCTGACCTGCACCGTTGCCTTGCAATGTGGTGGGCAAGGCTTACGGCCACCTTATGCCGCGGGTAAGTCCCAACGCGTTTGCTCGTGCGCCTGTCGCCATATCGCACGTCCACCGTGGGATGTCAGGTAGATGTCAATTTCAACCGCCTGGGTTGAAGTCCGGCGTCAATAGTCCGGAAGAACGATGGGCACCTGCGGACCCTCGTTCTTCCGGACGGCCGGCAACGCCTTGCAGAAGGATGGGCAAGGCCGGTCCCGCTTCCTACAGTGGCTGCCATGGAGAAGAGCAAGGAGTGATCCCCATGGCGGCCCCCCAAGCAGGATCGGCAACGGTCCCCCCCATTCCGGTAAAGGCCTGGTCGGTGCTGATCGTCAGCACCCTGGCCTTCACGGTGTGCTTCATGGTGTGGATGATGTTCGGCGTCATCGGCATCCCGCTGAAGAAGGCCCTGAACCTCAACGCCACCGAGTTCGGCCTGCTGATGGCCACACCGGTGCTCACCGGCTCGCTGGTGCGCGTGCCGCTGGGCATCTGGACCGACCGCTATGGCGGTCGCATCGTGATGACGCTGCTGATGGCCGCTACCGTGCCGGCCATCTGGTTGATGGCCTATGCCACACAGTTCTGGCACTTCCTCGTCATCGGCCTGTTCGTCGGCCTGGCCGGCGGTTCGTTCTCGGTGGGCACCCCTTACGTGGCGCGCTGGTTTCCCAAGCAGCGCCAGGGCTTTGCAATGGGCGTGTATGGCGCGGGCAACTCGGGTGCGGCTGTGAACAAGTTCGTCGCGCCGGTGATCCTGGTGGCCTTCGGCTGGACGATGGTGCCGCAGGTGTATGCGGCCATCATGCTCGGCACCGTGGTGCTGTTCTGGATGTTCAGCCACAGCGACCCCAGTCACTTGGTGCCCAGCCACGTCAGGTTCACCGACCAGCTCAAGGCGCTGAAGGACCTGCGGGTGCTCAAGTACTGCCAGTACTACAGCATCGTGTTCGGCGGCTATGTGGCGCTGAGCCTGTGGATGGTGCAGTACTACGTGGGGGAGTACGGCCTGGACATCCGCGTGGCTGCCTTGCTGGCGGCCTGCTTCTCGCTGCCCGGCGGGGTGCTGCGGGCCATCGGCGGTTGGCTGAGCGACAAGTACGGCGCTCACAGCGTCACCTGGTGGGTGATGTGGGTGAGCTGGATCTGCCTGTTCCTGCTGAGCTATCCGCAGACCGAGTTCACGGTGCTCACCGTGGACGGCGCGCGCAGCTTCACGATCGGCCTGAATGTGTATGTCTTCACCGCGCTGATGTTCATCCTGGGCATCGCATGGGCCTTCGGCAAGGCCAGCGTCTTCAAGTACATCAGCGACGACTACCCGAACAACATCGGCGCCATCTCCGGCATCGTGGGCCTGGCCGGCGGCCTGGGCGGCTTCATCCTGCCCATCATGTTCGGCGCCTTGCTCGACCTCACCGGCATCCGCTCCAGCGCCTTCATGCTGCTCTACGGCGTGGTGTGGGTGTCGCTGATCTGGATGTACTTCACCGAGGTGCGCCGCCGCGAAGTGCTCGGCGCCAACACTGGCGGCCTGGCCCCCCAGAGCTGATCTTCAACAGAACCCCCCAACGGAGGCTGACGTGGCTTCTCATGTGATTGAACGCTGGAACCCTGAAGACCAGACGTTCTGGAACCAGCAAGGCGCGTCCATCGCGCGCCGCAACCTGTGGATCTCGATTCCGGCGCTGACCCTGGCCTTTGCCGTGTGGATGGTGTGGTCGGTGGTGGTGGTCAACCTGCCCGCCGTGGGCTTCAAGTTCAACACCAACCAGCTCTTCTGGTTGGCGGCGCTGCCCGCGCTGTGCGGCGCGACGCTGCGCATCTTCTACTCCTTTGCCGTGCCGATTTTCGGCGGGCGACGCTGGACTGCGATCTCCACTGCCAGCTTGCTGCTACCCGCGCTGGGTATCGGCTTGGCGGTGCAGAACTTGGCCACGCCTTATGAGGTCTTCGTGCTGCTGGCCTTGTTGTGCGGCCTGGGCGGCGGCAACTTCGCCTCCAGCATGAGCAACATCAGTTTCTTCTATCCCAAATCGAAAAAGGGCTATGCGTTGGGCATGAACGCTGGCCTGGGCAATCTGGGCGTCTCATTGGTGCAGTTCGTCGTGCCTTTGGTGATCACCACGGGCGTGTTCGGTGTCCTGGGCGGCGAGCCGGCGATGGTCACCCGCAACGGGCAGCAGGTGCCGATGTGGCTGCAAAACGCAGGATTCATCTGGGTGCCGTTCATCGTGGCTGCCACGGTGGCCGCCTGGTTTGGGATGAACGATCTCAAAGAAGCCCAAGCCTCTTTCGCCGACCAGGCCATCATCTTCAAACGCAAACACAATTGGTTGATGTGCTGGCTCTACATCGGTACCTTTGGCAGCTTCATTGGGTACTCGGCCGGCTTTCCTCTGCTCATCAAGAGCCAGTTTCCAGAGGTCAACGCCTTGTCGTACGCCTGGCTGGGCCCGCTGGTGGGCGCGCTGATCCGCCCGGTGGGCGGCTGGCTGTCCGACAAACTGGGTGGCGCCCGCGTGACGTTCTGGACCTTCATCGTGATGGGCTTGGGCGTGGCCGCGGTGCTGCAGTTCCTGCCAGCCGATGGGCGCGCCGGTAACTTCAACGCTTTCCTGATCTCCTTCCTCGTGCTGTTTGCTGCGGCCGGCGTGGGCAACGGCTCGACCTTCCGGATGATCCCCATCATCTTCCTGACCGAGCGCCAGCGTGCGGCCGGTTCAGGCGCGGCGGCCCAGGAGCAGGCCCAGCGTGACGCCAACAAGGAGGCCGCTGCGGTGCTGGGCTTCAGCTCGGCCGTGGGGGCCTATGGCGGCTTCTTCATTCCCAAGGGTTACGGCACGTCCATCGCCCTGACGGGCGGGCCCGAGGCCGCGCTGTACGTCTTCATCGTCTTCTACGTCACCTGCGTGGCCATCACTTGGTGGTACTACAGCCGCAAGAACGCGCCCATGCCCTGCTGATCCAGCGAACAGAACAAGGAGCCTCCGATGAGCCACTTTCTGGACCGACTGACCTACTTCAACCAGCCTAAGGAACACTTTGCCGACGGCCATGGCGTGACCACCGGTGAAGACCGCACCTGGGAAGACGCCTATCGCGCCCGCTGGGCCCACGACAAGATCGTGCGCTCCACCCACGGCACCAACTGCACGGGCTCGTGCTCGTGGAAGATCTACGTGAAGGGCGGCATCGTCACCTGGGAAACCCAGCAGACCGACTACCCTCGCACCCGGCCCGACCTGCCCAACCATGAGCCGCGCGGCTGCGCGCGCGGCGCCTCCTATTCCTGGTACCTCTACAGCGCCAACCGCGTGAAGTATCCGATGGTGCGTGGCCGCCTGCTCAAGCACTGGCGCGCGGCCAAGGCCGTGGCCCGCACGCCGGTGGACGCCTGGGCCAGCGTCGTGGAGAACGACAGCCAGCGCCGCGACTACCAGCAGCAGCGCGGCCTGGGCGGCTTCGTGCGCGCGACCTGGGATGAGGTCAACGAGATCATCGCAGCGGCCAACGTCTACACGATCAAAAAGTACGGCCCGGACCGCGTGATCGGCTTCTCGCCCATCCCGGCCATGTCGATGATCTCCTACGCGGCCGGCAGCCGCTACCTGTCGCTGATCGGTGGCGTGTGCATGAGCTTTTATGACTGGTATTGCGACCTGCCTCCGTCCAGCCCGCAAACCTGGGGCGAGCAGACCGACGTGCCCGAGAGCGCCGACTGGTACAACTCCACCTTCCTGATCGCCTGGGGCTCCAACGTGCCCCAGACGCGCACGCCCGATGCGCACTTCTTCACCGAGGTGCGCTACAAGGGCGCCAAGGTCGTGGCCATCACGCCCGACTACGCCGAGGTCTCCAAGCTGGCCGACCTGTGGATGCACCCCAAGCAGGGCACCGACGCTGCGCTGGCGATGGCCATGGGGCATGTGATCCTGAAGGAGTTCTACTTCGACAAGCGATCGAGCTACTTCGACGACTACGCGCGCCGCTACACCGACCTGCCGTTGCTGGTGCGGCTCAAGGAGCACACCCTGCCCGACGGCAGCACCACGCTGGTGCCCGACCGCTATGTGCGCGCCAGCGACTTCAACGGCAAGCTCGGCCAGGCCAACCACCCCGAGTGGAAGACTGTGGCCTTCGACGAGATGGGCAAGGTGGTGCTGCCCAACGGCTCCATCGGCTTCCGCTGGGGCCCGGACGGCCGGCCCGACGCCGGGCGCTGGAACCTCGAGAACAAGGAAGCCCGCCACGGCCACGACGTGAAGCTCAAGCTGTCGGTGCTGGAAGAGGGCGCGCAGGCCCATGAGGTGGTGGATGTCGCCTTCCCTTACTTCGGGGGAATCGACACTCCGCACTTCAACGCGAACAAGTCCACCGGCGACGTGATACGTCGCAAGGTGCCGGCGGTGCGCATTGCGCTGGGCAAGGCCGGCGAGCCGCGCGAGGCGCTGGTGGCCACGGTCTTCGACCTGCTGGTTGCGAACTACGGTGTCTCGCGCGGCTTGCCCGGCGAGAACGCAGCACTCTCCTACGACGACAACGTGCCCTACACCCCGGCGTGGCAGGAGAAGATCACCGGCGTCAAGCGCGAGCAGGTGATTGCGGTGGCGCGCCAGTTCGCCGACAACGCCGACAAGACGCATGGCAAGTCCATGGTGATCATCGGCGCGGCGATGAACCACTGGTACCACAGCGACATGAACTACCGCGGCATCATCAACATGCTGATGCTGTGCGGTTGCGTGGGCCAGAGCGGGGGCGGCTGGGCGCACTACGTGGGCCAGGAGAAGCTGCGCCCGCAGACCGGCTGGACGGCGCTGGCCTTTGCGCTGGACTGGATCCGCCCTCCGCGCCAGCAGAACTCCACCAGCTTCTTCTATGCCCACACCGACCAGTGGCGCTACGAGAAGTTGGGCGTCGAAGAGGTGCTCTCGCCGCTGGCCGACAAGACCCAGTTCCAGGGCAGCCTGATCGACTACAACGTGCGCGCCGAGCGCATGGGCTGGCTGCCCAGTGCGCCGCAGCTGCAGACCAACCCGCTGCAGGTGGTGCGCGACGCCCAGTCCGCCGGCCAGGACATCAAGGACTACGTCGTGAGCTCGCTCAAGAGCGGTGCGCTCAAGATGAGCTGCGAGGATCCGGACCATCCAAACAACTGGCCGCGCAACCTTTTCGTGTGGCGCTCCAACCTGCTGGGCTCGTCCGGCAAGGGGCACGAGTACTTCCTCAAGCACCTGCTGGGCACCGCCCACGGCGTGCAGGGCAAGGACCTGGGCCCTGACGATGCGAAACCGAAGGAGGTCGCCTGGCACGCCCAGGCCCCGGAGGGCAAGCTCGACCTGCTGGTCACGCTCGACTTCCGCATGAGCACGACCTGCCTGTACTCCGACATCGTGCTGCCCACGGCCACCTGGTACGAGAAGAACGACCTCAACACCAGCGACATGCACCCCTTCATCCACCCGCTGTCCACCGCGGTGGACCCGGCCTGGCAGGCCCGCTCCGACTGGGAGATCTACAAGGGCTTTGCGAAGAAGTTCAGCGAGGTCTGCGTGGGCCATCTGGGGGTTGAGAAGGAAGTGGTGCTCACGCCGCTGATGCACGACACCCCGGCCGAACTGGCCCAGCCCTTCGATGTGCAGGAATGGAAGAAGGGCCAGTGTGAGCTGATCCCAGGCAAGACCGCGCCGCAGATCACGGTCGTCGAGCGTGACTACCCCAACACCTACAAGCGATTCACGGCCCTGGGGCCGCTGATGGAGAAGGTGGGTAACGGCGGCAAGGGCATCACCTGGAACACGGCCGAGGAGGTGCGACAACTGGCCGAACTGAACGGCAAGGTGCACGAAGAGGGCGTGACGAAGGGCATGCCGAAGATCGAGACCGACATCGATGCCGCCGAGGTGGTGATGATGCTCGCGCCCGAGACCAACGGCCATGTGGCGGTGAAAGCCTGGGAGGCGCTCTCAAAGATCACCGGCCGGGAACACGCCCACCTGGCCCTGCACCGAGAGGACGAGAAGATCCGCTTCCGCGACATCCAGGCCCAGCCGCGCAAGATCATCAGCTCGCCCACCTGGTCGGGCCTGGAAAGCGAGAGCGTCAGCTACAACGCCGGCTACACCAACGTGCACGAGCTGATCCCCTGGCGCACGCTCACCGGCCGCCAGCAGTTCTACCAAGACCACCCGTGGATGATCGCCTTCGGCGAAGGATTCACCAGCTACCGCCCACCGGTGGACCTGAAGACGGTGGACGAGGTGATGAACCGCAAGCCCAACGGCAACCCGGAGATCACGCTCAACTTCATCACGCCGCACCAGAAGTGGGGCATCCACTCCACCTACAGCGACAACCTCGTGATGCTCACGCTCAACCGCGGCGGTCCGGTGATCTGGCTGAGCGAGGACGACGCGAAGCGCGCCGGCATCGTGGACAACGACTGGGTCGAGCTCTTCAACGCCAATGGCGCGATCGCAGCGCGCGCGGTGGTGAGCCAGCGCGTCAACCCCGGCATGGTGATGATGTACCACGCGCAGGAAAAGACCATCAACACCCCGGGCAGCGAGATCACCGGGCAGCGTGGCGGCATCCACAACTCGGTGACCCGCATCGTCACCAAGCCCACGCACATGATCGGCGGCTATGCGCAGTTGAGCTACGGCTTCAACTACTACGGGACCATCGGGACCAACCGAGACGAGTTCGTCGTGGTGCGCAAGATGAAGCGCATCGACTGGCTCGACGACGGGACCCCGGCGACCGCCGCCTGACAAAAAGGAGATACCTGCGATGAAAGTCCGCGCACAGATCGGCATGGTCCTCAACCTGGACAAGTGCATCGGCTGCCACACCTGCTCCGTCACCTGCAAAAACGTCTGGACGAATCGACCAGGCATGGAGTACGCCTGGTTCAACAACGTCGAGACCAAACCCGGCATCGGCTATCCGAAGGAATGGGAGAACCAGGACAAGTGGCACGGAGGCTGGGTCCGCAAGGCCGACGGCAACATTGAGCCACGCCAGGGGGGCAAGTGGAAGCTGCTGATGCGCCTCTTCGCCAACCCCAACCTGCCCGAGATCGACGACTACTACGAGCCCTTCACCTTCGACTACGACCACCTGCAGTCGGCGCCGGAGTCCAAGGCCGCGCCGGTGGCGCGCCCGCGCAGCCTCATCACGGGGCAGCGCATGGAGAAAATCGAGTGGGGGCCGAACTGGGAGGAGATCCTGGGCGGCGAATTTGCCAAGCGCTCGAAGGACAAGAACTTCGAGGAGGTGCAGAAGGACATCTACGGCCAGTTCGAGAACACCTTCATGATGTACCTGCCGCGCCTGTGCGAGCATTGCCTCAACCCGGCGTGCGTGGCCTCCTGCCCCTCGGGCTCGATCTACAAGCGCGAGGAGGACGGCATCGTCCTGATCGACCAGGACAAGTGCCGCGGCTGGCGCATGTGCGTCTCGGGCTGTCCCTACAAGAAGATCTACTACAACTGGCAGACCGGCAAGGCCGAGAAGTGCATCTTCTGCTACCCCCGCATCGAGGCCGGCCAGCCCACGGTGTGTTCCGAAACCTGCGTGGGCCGCATCCGCTACCTGGGCGTGCTGCTCTACGACGCTGATCGCATCGAGCAGGCGGCCAGCGTCGAGCACGACCGCGAGCTCTACCAGGCCCAGCTCGACATCTTCCTCGACCCCAACGACCCCAAGGTAATCGAACAGGCCCGCGCCGACGGCATCCCCGAGGCCTGGCTGGAGGCGGCACGCAACAGCCCCGTCTACAAGATGGCGGTGGACTGGAAGGTGGCGCTGCCGCTGCACCCCGAGTACCGCACCCTGCCGATGGTGTGGTACGTGCCGCCGCTGTCGCCCATCACCGCCGCGGCCAACGCCGGCGACATCGGCATCAACGGCGAGATCCCCGACGTCAACCAGTTGCGCATTCCCGTGCGCTACCTCGCCAACATGCTCACGGCCGGGGAGACGGCGCCGGTGGTGCGTGCGCTCGAGCGCATGCTGGCGATGCGCGCCTATCAGCGCGAGAAGCATGTGGAAGGGCGCATCAACACGACGGCGCTGCAGCAGGTCGGCATCGACCAGGCCACGGTGGAGGACATGTACCAGGTGATGGCGATTGCCAACTACGAGGACCGCTTCGTCATCCCTACCACACACCGCGAATACGCCGAGAACGCTTTCGACGTGCGCGGCAGCTGCGGCTTCTCCTTCGGCAACGGCTGCTCCGATGGCAGCACCGAGACCAGCCTCTTTGGCAGCAAGAAGAAGCGCACCATCCCCATCAAGGCCACCGTCTGAGCGCAGGAGCACCACGATGAAACGTTTTCCTTCCGAAAGCTGCCGCGCGGTGGCCTGCCTGCTGGGCTACCCGGACGACACGCTGCGCGCCGCCCTCGACGAGATCGAGGCGGTGGTGATGGCCGAGTCCGCCCTCAGCGCCGAAGCCCGTGCCGGCCTGCAGGCCCTGATCCGGCAATTGCGCCGCGGCGAAGCCTTCGAAGTCGAGGCCCGCTACGTGGACACCTTCGACCGCGGACGCGCCACCTCGCTGCATCTCTTCGAGCACGTGCACGGTGACTCGCGTGACCGCGGCCCGGCGATGGTGGACCTGCTGCAGACCTACGAGCAGGCCGGCCTCTACCTCGCCCCGGGTGAACTGCCCGACTACCTGCCCGTGGCCCTGGAGTTCGCCGCCACGCAGCCGGCGGCTGTGGCGCGCGATTTCCTCGGCGAGATGGCGCACATCCTGAACGCCCTGCACAGCGCACTCGTGCAGCGGCACAGCCCCTATGCGGCGGCGATTGCCGCGGTGCTGGAAATGGCTGGCGAGCGTGTCCAGCACTTGGCCCTGCCGCCCGAAGAGGGCCTGGACGACGCCTGGGCCGAGCCCCCGGCTTTCGACGGCTGCGCCACCAGGGGCCAGAACCGGCCGGATCAACCCCAGCCCATCCACATCGTCCGCAAGCCCGCAGCTTCCCAAGGAGCACGCGCATGAAAGCCACCGTCGATTTCTTCTTTTTCGGCCTCTACCCCTACATCTGCCTCGGGGTGTTCTTCGTCGGCAGCCTGCTGCGCTTCGATCGCGATCAGTACACCTGGAAGAGCGATTCCTCGCAGTTGCTGCGCACCGGCCAGTTGCGCTGGGGCAGCAACCTCTTCCACGCCGGGGTGCTCTTCCTCTTCTTCGGCCACTTCGTGGGCATGCTCACGCCGCACTTCCTGTACGAGCCCTTCATGAGCTCGGGCACCAAGCAGGTGCTGGCGATGACGGCCGGCGGCATCGCCGGCGTGCTGGCGCTCATCGGGGTGAGCCTGCTGCTGCACCGCCGCCTGTCGGACCCGCGCATCCGTGCCACGTCCAAGACCAGCGACATCGTCCTGCTGTGGCTGCTGTGGGTGCAGCTCGCGCTGGGCTTGGCCACCGTGCCGCTGTCGGCCCAGCATCTGGACGGCAGCGTGATGCTGGTGTTGGCCGAGTGGGCGCAGCGCATCGTCACCTTCCGGCCCGGGGCCGCCGAGCAGATGGCCGACATCTCCTGGGTCTTCCGCGCCCACATGGTCCTGGGCATGACGATGTTCCTGATCTTCCCGTTCACCCGCCTGGTGCATGTGTGGAGCGGCTTCGGCGCCATCGCCTACCTGCTGCGGCCTTACCAGGTGGTGCGCTCACGCCGTCTGAACCTGCCGGCCGAACACCATGCCCCGGCCCGCCGCCCCGTGGCCTGAAGGAGACAATGCCATGACCATCGACACCCTGGGCCTGGTGGCCCGCGTCAACGGCCGGCCGCTCCACGCCCCTGGCCAGGCGCTGCCGCCCGAGGTGCTGCGCCAACGGGCCTGCACCGAGCTGCTGCGCCAGGCCGCGCAGGCTGCCGGCCTGCTCGACGCTGCTGACCAACCGGGCACCGACGGCGGGATCAGCGAGGCGGCCGGCGCCGCGATCGAGGCCCTGCTCGAACGCGAGCTGGCGCTGCCCGAGCCGTCCGAGGAGGCGCTGCGCCGCCACCATGCGGCGCACGCCGCCCAGTACAGTGAAGGCGAGCGGGTGCGCGCCCGCCACATTCTGTTCGCCGTGACGCCCGGCGTGGACGTGAAGGCCCTGCGCCTGAAGGCCGAAAGCGTGCTGCTGGAACTGCGCTGCCACGACGAAGGCCAGACCCAGGCCGATCGGGACCGGCGCTTTGCCCGGGCAGCGCAGGACTGGTCGAACTGCCCCAGCGGTGCGCGCGGCGGCGTGATCGGTGACGAGGAGGGTTGGCTGCGCGCAGCCGACTGCGCTCCCGAGTTCGCCCGTGAGATTTTCGGGCACACCGACGTGGGCGTGCTGCCTCGCCTGGTGCACACCCGCTTCGGCCTGCATGTGGTGGAGGTGCTGGAGCGCCACGCCGGCCAGGCCCAGCCCTTCGAGACTGTGCGCGGTGCTGTGCGCCTGGCGCTGCAGCAGCAGGCCTGGATGACCGCGCTGCGCCAGTATCTGCGCCTGCTGGCCGGGCAGGCCGAACTCGATGGGGTGGCGCTCGACGCCGCCGACACGCCCCTGGTGCAGTAGGGCGCAGGGGAGTGCGGCCATGCCCGACGAGCTGATCGAGCGCCTGCGTCGTTTCCACGACGACTACTTCCCCCGACACCAGGCGCGGTTTCGCGACCTGGTGGACCAGGGGCAGCACCCCACCACGCTTTTCATCGGCTGCTCGGACTCCCGTCTGGTGCCCTACCTGCTCACCGGGACGGGCCCGGGCGAGCTCTTCATCGTGCGCAACGTGGGTGCGCTGGTGCCGCCTTACGACGGCAGCCACGGCCACCATGGCACGACCGCGGCCATCGAGTTTGCCGTGCTCAACCTGCATGTGACGCGCATCGTGGTGTGCGGCCACAGCCATTGCGGCGCCATGAAGGCTTTGTACGAGGAAATCTCGCCCGAAGCCCCGAACCTGGCCCGCTGGCTCGACCTTGCCCGCGAGGCAGCCCTGCCGGTGCAGCCCAGTCCCGAGGCCCTGCGCCGGACCGAGCAGCGCGCCGTGGTGTTGCAGCTCGAACGCCTGATGGACTATCCGATGGTGCGCTCCCGGGTGGAAGCCGGGACGATCACACTGCACGGCTGGCACTACGTGATCGAGGACGGCGAGGTGCACGTCTTCGACGTGCTGGCCGGTGGCTTTGTGCCGGCCTCACGGTCCGAGCACAGCGGGACCGGGCCGTACGTGCCGGCCGAGCAGGACGTGTGCTTCAACGAGATCGACAGCCGACTGCACCCGTCCCGATGACCCCAGGCTTGACGTGGAGCAAGCCGAGATGCACACGCGCGGCGTAGAGTGTGCATGAGGGCCCGAGGCGGGCTCGGACGGAGGCTCCCATGTTCGATCATCTGCTCGTGCCCGTCGATGGCAGCGATCTCAGCAACAAAGCCATGCATGCGGGCTTGGCCCTGGCCCGGCGCCTGGGGGCCCGCGTCACCGGCTTCATCGTCGAGCCCTTCGCCCCACCACCGGCCAGCATCGGCGAAGGCTATGCCTATGGGCGCATCACCAAGACCCATGACGAAGCGGTGCGCGCGCATGCCGACGAAGTGCTCGGCCGCTTCGAGCGTCTCGCGGCACAGGCGCAGGTGCCCTTCCAGCGCGTGAGTGTGCAGGCCAACAACATCGAGGACGCCATCGTCGATGCCGCAGCCCGGCACCAGTGCGATCTCATCGTGATGGTCACGCATGGCCGCGGTGTCTTTGGTGAACTGATGTGGGGCTCGCACACGAAGAACCTCATGTCGCGCACGAAACTGCCCGTGCTCGTGCTGCATTGACGAGCGTCCATTGAGCAGGGTCAAGGCCCTGCCGGTGTTGTGCGCTTACCTTCACACCTCCATCACGAGGTGTGTCCATGTCCGAAGTCTCGTCTTCCGTCGAACCCGCCATGGCCGGCCTGCTCGAACGCAGCGGCCTGTCGGCGCTGGTGCTCAAGGGCGCTCGCCTGCTGCCGATCGTGCAGGGGGGCATGGGCGTGGGGGTGTCGGCCCATCGTCTGGCAGGCAGCGTGGCCGCACTCGGCGGTGTGGGCACGCTCAGCAGCGTGGACCTGCGCCGTCACCACCCCGACCTCATGGAGCGCACCCGCGGCCTGGGCGTCGGCAAGGCCGCCAAGCAGGCCATCGATGCGGCCAACCTCGAAGCCATCGACCGCGAGGTGGCCGCTGCCCGTCGGCGCAGCGGCGGTCGGGGCCTGCTGGCGATGAACGTGATGCGCGCGGTCAGCGAATATGCCGCCAGCGTGAAGCGTGCATTGGAGGCCGGCATTGACGCCATCGTGGTGGGGGCCGGATTGCCGCTGGACCTGCCCGACCTGGCCCAGGACCATCCCGACGCCTTGCTCATCCCCATCCTGTCCGACAGCCGCGGCGTGCAGCTCATCGTGAGGAAGTGGGAGCGCAAGAAGCGTCTGCCCGACGCCATCGTGATCGAACACCCCCGCCTGGCAGGCGGTCACCTGGGCGCCGCGAAGATCGCCGACCTGAACGACCCACGCTTCGACTTCGAACGGGTGCTGCCCGAAACGCGCGAATTCCTGCGCAAGGCCGGCATCGAACGCGAGATCCCGCTGATCGCCGCCGGTGGCATCCGCAGCCATGCCGACATCGTCCGCATGCAGTCGTTGGGGGCCAGCGCCGTGCAACTGGGCACCCCGTTTGCGGTGACCGAGGAGGGCGACGCCCACCCCGAGTTCAAGCGCGTGCTGGCGCAAGCCCGCGAGGAGGACATGGTCGAGTTCACCAGCGTGGCCGGTCTGCCCGCACGCGCAGTGGCCACCCCCTGGCTCAAGGCCTACCTCAAGATCGAGAAGAAGCTGCAGGCCGTGGCGCACCTGAAGAGCCGCTGCACCAAGGCCTTCGACTGCCTGGCCCAGTGCGGGCTGCGCGACGGTCTGCCCGGCTGGGGCCAGTTCTGCATCGACCACCAGCTCGCTGCCGCCTTGCGCGGCGACGTGAAGAAGGGCCTGTTCTTCCGGGGTGTGGGCCCCTTGCCCTTCGGTGACCAGATCCGCAGCGTGCGTGAGCTGGTCGAACGGCTGCTCACCCCGGCTGCGGCGGCGGCCTGAGGCACGGGCATGCGCACCATCCCTATCCGGCCAGGGCCTGCCGCGCCGGCGGTGCCGCCGCCCGCCTGGCGTGCCTCCTGGCTGCTGGCCGCGCCGCACCGGCTGGGCTTTTTTGCCGGGGCGGTGATGCTTTCGGTCAGCGCCCTGTGGTGGCTGATCGTGCTGGCCAGCCGCCAAGGCCTGGTCCCGCCCCTGCCCTGGGCCCTCTCCCCCAGCCTGGCCCATGCCCTGCTGATGAGCCAGGGTTTCATGCCGCTGTTCATCACGGGCTTCCTCTTCACGGCCGCTCCGAAGTGGCTGGGCCTGCCACCGGTGGCCGCGCGCAGCCTGCTGGCGCCCACGCTGGCCTGCCTGAGCGGCTGGGCCGTCTTCCTGATGGGGGTGCATGGGCTGGCTCCAATGGCGGCCATCGGCCTGTCGGCGGTGGCCTGGGGCTGGAGTGGATTCACCCGGCGCTACCTGCAACTGCTGCGCAAGTCCACGGTCGAGGACCGCACCCATGCGCGTGTGGTGGGCACCGCCTGCCTGGTCGGCTCGATCGGCCTGTGGGCCGCGGTGGTCGGCCTGGTGCTCGAAGAACCAGGCTGGACCTTGGCTGCCGCCTCTGCGGGCCTGTGGTGGTTTATCGCCCCTGTCTACGCCGCCGTGCTGCATCGCATGGTGCCCTTCTTCACGGCCGCTGCGCTCCCGGCGCTCGATGCCTGGCGGCCGATGTGGCTGTTGTGGACCTGGCTGGTGGTGCTGGGGGCGCAGCCGCCACTGGACTGGGCGGCGCGACAGTCCGGCCCCCTGGCTGCGCTGGCGATTAGCATCAACGGGGTCGCCGGGCTCGCCGCCCTGTGGCTGGCGGTGCGCTGGGGCCTGGTGCAAAGCCTGCGCATCCGTCTGCTGGCCATGCTGCACCTGGGCTTCGTCTGGCTCGGCGTGGCCCTGCTGTTGCAGGCCGCGGCTCAGGCCTTGTGGTGGTGGGGCGGGCATGCCCTGGGTCTGGCCCCGCTGCACGCGCTCACGCTGGGTTTTCTCGGGTCCATCCTGCTGGCCATGGCCACGCGCGTGTCCTGTGGGCACGGCGGGCGCACGCTCGTGGCCGACGACTTCGCCTGGGGGCTGTTCTGGGGCCTGCAGGCCGCTGTGGTGTTGCGCCTGCTGGGGGCGGGGCAGGGGTCGGCCTCGGGCGTGCTCGTGCTGGCCTCGGCGGCGCTGTGGGCGGCCGTGGCCCTGGGCTGGAGCTGGCGGTATGGGCGCTGGTTCGGTCGGCCGCGTGCCGATGGCCGGCCCGGGTGACGACGAGGTTCGCCGATTCGGGGGATGCCGTGACCGCCGGTTTCAGGGTTACCGTTGGCACCTCATGCGTCTGCCCGCTCTGTTCCTTGCGGCCTGTGCGGCCGCCGTGTCCATCGCCCCCTCGCCCACCGCGGCGGCGGCCCCGCCGCCGGCCCGGTGGCTCGATCACCCCGAGTCGATCCGGGTCATGCCGGTTCCGTCGGCCGAGGCCGAGACCCTGCGGCGCTTCCACGCCCTGGGCCCGGCCGGCCTGCGATGGTTCGATGCGCAGGGCCGGGCTCGCCCGGTGCTGGCCGAAGCCCTGTCCCTGCTGGCCGCGGCCGAGGACGACGGGTTGCATCCCGGCGACTACGAGGCCGATGAACTCGCACGGGCCGTTCAATCCGGGCGTGCAGCCGCTGCCGGCAACGGCACCCCGTCAGCCCTGCCTGCGCTGGACCAGCGCCTGAGCCTGGCCGTGCTGCGCTTCCTGCGCGAGCTGCACCTGGGCCGTGTCGACCCGCGCCGGCACGGCTGGAAGCGCCGACCCGCCCGGGTCGAGCCCGACCTTGCCGCCCTCTTGCACCAGGCCCTGGAGGCCGGACGGCTGGCCCCCGCCGTGCAGGCCCTGCGACCCGCCTGGCCCGCCTACGAAACGCTGCGGGCCGCCTTGCCGGCCCTGCGGGCGCAGGCCGCCCGGGAAACGCCAGCCCCGTTGCCGGTCTTCCGGCCCAGTCTGCGCCCCGGGCAGTCGCATGCACAGGCGGTGCGGGTCTTCGAGCGGCTGCGCTTTCTGGGTGAGCTGCCTGGCGATGCACCCCCGCCCACCGACCCGACCCGCTATGACCCAGCCTGGGAACCGGCGGTGCGCCGCTTCCAGGCCCGCCACGGACTGAATGACGACGGGGTGATCGGGCCTTCCACCGTGGCGGCGCTCAACGTACCGCTGTCGCAGCGTGTGCGTCAGGTCGAGCTGAGCTTGGAGCGGCTGCGCTGGATGCCTCCCCCGCCGGGCCAGCCTCTGATCCTGGTCAATGTGCCGATGTTCCGGCTGTGGGCCTATGCCGACGCGACCGCGGAGCCGGCCCTGGCGTTGCGTGTGATCGTGGGCCGCAGTGGCAAGGACGCCACCCCCTCGATGATGGAGGAGCTGCGCTACCTCGTCTTCCGTCCCTACTGGAACGTGCCGTCCGGCATCCTGCGCGACGAGGAGCTACCGCGCATCGAGGCCGACCCGGGCTACCTGCACCGCCAGAACAAAGAAGTGGTGGACGGCCCGGCGGACCATTCCCCCGTGCTGCCGTTCGGTGCTGAGGCCCTGGCCGGTCTGCGTGAGGGCCGCCTGCGCCTGCGCCAGAAGCCGGGTCCGGGCAATGCCTTGGGCGCCGTGAAGTTCATGATGCCCAACGACGAGGCCATTTATCTGCACGACACCCCGGCGCGCAGCCTCTTCCTACGCGAGCGGCGAGACTTCAGCCATGGCTGCGTGCGCGTGCAGGAGCCGGCTGCCCTGGCCACCTGGGTCCTGCGTGAACACCCGGGCTGGAACGCGCAGCGGGTGGCCGCGGCGATGCGCGACGATGCCGTCCCCTCGCAGTACGTGATGCTCGACCGTCCGGTGACGGTTGCCCTGGCCTACTTCACCGCCTGGGCCGAGTCGCCGGGAGCCCCCGTGCGATTTGCGGCCGATGTGTACCAGCGCGATGCACCGCTGGCACGAGCACTCCAGCGGCGCCGCTCGGACTGAAAAGGGACCGGCCACTCGAGGGGCGAGGAAGGCCGCTGCTCCCGCGCCCCCACTGTTGCCCTGCGTGCCGCGCTTGTCACACCCTGTTTCCAAAACCTGCTGGCCCGCGCCGGGAGGGGCTTGCTAGCATCGCGCGGCTTTCAGGGACAAGACAAGCAAGGGAGGCCTGTGATGACCGAGCCTTTCGATGCGGCCGCGCTGGCGGCGGGCTGGCTGGACAGCCGCGCTGAGCTGCACACCGTGGGGGCCGACGCTCGGATGCATCGCATCAGCGGCCACATCGCCCAGGCCTTGAGTGTGCTGGCTGGTGCGCCCCCGGCCGCCCAAACCGTGTGCGCGAGGCCCTGGTGAAGCCCGGCGACAGGGCCCTGCTGGAGGATGAAGATCCGATGAAGCGGGAAGTGAAAGCTGCAAGCGGGTGGCTGTTGCCGAGGCTGCTGTGGCTGTGCGCCGTGCTGCTTAGCGGCTGCGCAGGGGCGGTGCGCGCCGATCGCGATGCGGTGGCGG